>JBBDNB010000042.1:21725-71590 GCA_040877935.1 Chitinophagales bacterium | reverse complement strand
AAGGTGCCTGATCATCCCCTTCAAATCCTTTTTCAGCTCCTTGTCCAGCATACCCCGCCCCACCTCCCGCAAGTTTGCAACTTGTGGGAATTCCTTTCAATACATCTTGTAGTCGCCTCCATATGGAAATAAAAATAAGAAAAAATGGCTGTTTGTTGGTTGGGATTGTTTGGGTTTGGTGGAAGAAGGTGGGATATGAACCCATTACTTTTTTATTTCCAAAGGTGGATTTCTTAAAATATCATGGACTACTTTCTTTAAAATGGCGATATTTTTTTTATTACTATTAAATATTAAAGCATGTTTGTAATCAACACTATTAGCTAATATTTTGTCCTCAAAGTAGAGTATGGTAATTTCTTGTCCAAAGGAGTAGATTGTATAACCTGTAGTAGCATGATATTCATGATCTGAAACTTTATAATAGGTCCATTGAAGTCTTTTAAGAGCATTTTCTACAACAGCCTCTTTGTTTATATTATCATTCAGGTTTTCTACTATTGTATGCAGTCTGAGCCTTCCAGGTATCATTGATATAGAACGAATCAATACTAATGTGCTTAAAAAAAATGTCACAGAGAAAATAATTAGATTGCTTATTATTAATTCATTTCCTAGTAAATAATCAAGAAAATGAGATAAAAACAATGATGAAGCAACTAGCCAAAACATTATAAAAAAAAACAACACCCCAAATGATATAATGTAATCAAAGATCGAAGGTTTTATTCTGCCATTTCTTTTAACTCTGTCAATATTTTGCATATATATTATTTAAATTGTTATTCCCCTGCTGGCGCAAGAATTAGCAAAGCGGTTCTTGTGCCTCCAAAGCAAGTTTGCAACTTGTGGGAATCCCTTTCAATATTACATTTTGTAGTCGCCTCCATATGAAAATAAAAATAAGAAAAAATGGCTGTTTGTTTGGGTTTGATTGGGTTTGGTGGAAGAAGGCATTCGGGCGGGCCAGAGTGCCATTCTTGCCAACTATGGAGCCTTTCTCACTATTATTACCCTTCACATAAATTTACTTTTCAGAGTTATTAAAGGGTTCAAAAGAGTTTAAAAATAAGTCAATATTAGTATTATCTTGATTTTTAGCAGGTGAAATCACTGAAGCTGTATAAAGTATGGTGTCACACAAATATAACTTAGTGTTTATTATAGCATTTATCGGCTTAGAAAGCATTTTGATCCTTTTGATGTAACAACTATTAGATTCGGATATTTTTTTACTTTCAATTAATTGTGCATCAAGATTATTTTTTATTGATTTTATAGATGAATCTATAAATGCATATTTATTTTGTTCAAACTTATTTATTGCTAAGCTTGAGATTTTTTCGAATGATACTTGATATAAATGATTTGGATCTTTTTGTTCAGGTTTGTAAACTGTGGTATACTTGTACGCATTACCACTTGAATAAATATCTATGATAGTATCAAAATGATTGGGTGGTTCTGGAAAGTAAGAAATGTAATTTCCATTAAGATCTATATGTCTAAACCATTTGTTTTTAATACTATCGTTTTTATTATTAGCATTATTACAACCAAAAATAATTGCTAATAGCAATAAGATAATGCTAAATATTAATGCACAATAATTCATCTTGAATATTAATAATTTTTATTCAATAGCCTTCTTCTTATTAGATTATTTACAGTTTTTAATAGCGAATGAGTTCATATACTTATTTATATAAATGTTTCTTTGTTCTTTAGGTGTTGAGGAAACCATCAAAGTGTACAGTGTATTATTGCAAAATATCACTTTAACAGAAAGTATAGTACTTTTATCCGCGTTAAACATTTTAACTCTTTTGGCTTTACAATAACCAATGTCTGACTTTTCAATTTCTGATCTAACAATTTCTGATTCAAATAATTTTTGTATTGTGTCGATTTGAGAATTAATGAGTTCAAAATCTTTTAAACCAATAAGTTTCAAAATTGAGTCAGAATATATTTTGTGCTCAATAAGATAGAAGTTATTGTATTCATTTTTATAGGGGTTGTATGATATAAAATAACTGTTTAGGTTGTATTTACTAAAGTGTCCTGTTATTACTGTATCATAATCAGTTGGCTCGTTTGGAAATTGTATAGAATATCCGCCACTTTTATTACAATAGTTAAACCAATTATTTGAGTAACTATGTGAGCTTTCATTACTTTTGTCATTTGATGAACATTTAATAAAAAAAATAATCAAAATAAAATAAAATATTAGTTTGGGAATCATAAATTGCCTTTTAAAACTAAACATTATTGTAAATCAAATTATTTAATTATTGTTTTATTAACTGCTTTTTTTCCCGCTGGCGCAAGAATTAGCAAAGCGGTTCTTGTGCCTCCATCCCAAAGTTTGCAAAGCTTGCAACTTCTGTGAATCCCTTTCAATATTACATCTTGTAGTCGCCTCCATATGAAAATAAAATTATGAAAAAATGGCTGTTTGTTGTTTGGGCAAGGTTGTGTTTGGTAGAAGAAGACTATGCTCACTGCTTAGGTGTCATTGCATCAGCTATGGGTATTTGTAACAAATTTCAGAAATCTGCTTTTCATCAAAACGACCATTTAGCTCCAATGCAGTTTTTATGTTTTTACAAAATGCTGAAGTATCTTTTAGCGAAAGTTTCAGCAGTGCATATGCTTTATATATTTCTGGATCAGTGTTGTTTAGCTTAAAACATCTTTGAAAATCTTCTTCTGCTTCATCAATGTTTCTTTGTTCGCTATTTATTAAAGCACGGGTATAAAAGGCTTCGTAATCATATTTTTGCTTCAAAGCAGAATTAATATATTTCTTGGCTAAAACTAGTGAGTCAATATTTAAGTAGACCTGCGAAATATTTAATAACACATTAAAATGTAAGCTATCTATTTTGTAGGCTAGTTTTAAATAAGCTAATGCTATAGATGGTCTTCCTAATTTCATTTGAAGAGCACCGATATTATTTAGGTCGTGTATGTTGTCTCCTTTAAATTTTAAGTGAGTTTCTGAATCATAAATTGATTTTATATACTCTTCATTTTTAAAATAAAGGGTACTTCTATTTTTATGAGCTATTGATAATATTGTGTCTACACTTAATGAAGTGTATTCAAATGATAAGCTGTCTTTATTGTTTATGATATAAGAGTAATCTTGTATTGCTTCATTTTCTAAAGAAAGATCCTCTTTAGCAAAAGCTCTAAACAAATAACATTCACCACATGAACTATTTTTCTTTATTAGCTGTGAAGTTTTTTCAATTACAAAATCTCTTTTTCCTAGGATAGTGTCATTTAGAATACTTACAAAAGAATCTATATCAGCTTGAAAATCACGATTTTCATTTTCATAGGTATTAAAGCAAGACATAAAAAACAAAGTGCCTAAAAACCATGTTTTTTTAATGCTTTTGAAAATTTGTAGAAAAATCTGTCTTGTAGTCGCCTCCATATGAAAATAAAAATAAGAAAAAATGGCTGTTTGTTGGTTGGGCTTGGTGGGATGTCATTAATATTTTACATTTTATTCGTACTTTTTTCTTGAAAAAAAAGTACCAAAAAATTCAAGGCTGCGACCAATTGAACTCATAAAAGCTACGCAACACTGCGTTATTGCGACTAAACTAGCTACGCAATTAGCGGGAAATTTTAAAAAAATTTCCCGATTGCTGTGCTTCGGACAAAGTCGCAATGACCACTACGTTTATGCTTGTTTTATGGCTCAATTGCTCAATGCCATTCTCTCCCGGATTCCGTTTTCTATTGGGTTTACTGATTCCGTAACTATTGAATATCGTGGAAAATGCCTCAGTATAAACGCTACTCAATTTTGCTCTGAAACTTTAGCTTGGTAACTTAAAACAACGACTTTTTTATTTTAAGTTGAGCCATAAACTTAAAATAACGAAATTTTTATTTTAAGTTTGAGATAGAATGGAATCGTATAAAAAAGGCACTTATAGGCAACAGTATCAATACAAATGCTTTGTCCCCCCGCTTTTGGACCAGCCATTTGAATGGAGGAGCGATGCTGTGCTTTCATTGGTTTCCAAGGCCTCGGAAGCATTGGGGGCATTGAATGTTTATGCGGAATTGCTTCCTGATGTCAGTTTCTTTATCGAAATGCACAAGATTAAAGAGGCCACTACTTCCAGCCGAATTGAAGGTACACGTACAAATATTGACGAGGCTGTGTTGAGTGAAAAGGACATTGCCCCGGAAAAAAAAGACGATTGGCAAGAGGTGCGCAATTATATCGATGCGCTCAACTATGCGATAGAAAGAGCAGACAAACTCCCACTGTCGATGAGGCTATTGAGAGAAGCTCATGAAATACTTTTATCAGGTGTAAGGGGCGAGCGAAAAAGACCGGGCGAGATCCGTTCTTCGCAAAACTGGATCGGGGGTACAAATCTTGAAAATGCGATGTATATTCCTCCTCATGACTCATTGCTCCCTGAATTGCTGGGTGATCTTGAAAAATTCTGGCACAATACGGACTGGCAATTACCACCGCTTATCAGAATTGCTATATCCCATTATCAATTTGAAGCAATACATCCTTTCCTCGATGGAAATGGACGCATTGGAAGGCTGCTTATAATATTACAGATGCTTGAATACGGTATTCTGAACAAGCCTATTTTCTATATCTCTGCCTTTATTGAAAAATACAGGGGTGAATATTACGATGCCCTGCTTAGAGTTACCAAATCCGCTGATATGGACCAATGGCTCAAATTCTTTTTATCTGTGGTTATAGAAACAGCAGAAGATAGCAAAAGGACATTGTCTGCTATTGAATCTTTACGCTCAAAATACCATGAATTGACCAGGGATTTTGGAAGAAGAAGCCAATTGGCAAGACAACTCATTAACAAGTTGTATTCTGAACCAATTGTATCGCCAAGAAGGGCTGAAGAAATGCTGGGTGTAGTTCCTGCCACTGCAAATGCTTTATTGAAGGAAATGGAAAAGGCAAAAATATTGCTTGAAATTTCAGGTCAGTCCAGAAATCGCAGATACATGCTGCACGAATACATTGATCTTTTTAGAAAATAAAGTTTTTGAGAATTTGAAAGTTTTTACTTGCCGCAAGGTGCGTTGCGGCAGGATGGGGGCAGTTATGGAGGGTATTTATCACTTATTAAATATTGTAGAATCAACCATCATACCATTTTTGTAAAACTCCTGTCTAATCAATTTGCCAGTTGAATCCCAGTAATTCCAAATACTATCTTTTGGATAATGAACCCATTCAATTTCTCTAAATGTATCTGGATCAATTTCAAATTCACAAAACGTAATAGGTAAATATTTACCTTTAGCTTTTATTGCCCCATTTTTAAAATATTCAGACCAAATCCCTACTCTTGGAGCTTCTCCTTCTTTTTTATATGCTTGATGCGTATTCCAAGAACTTATGAAATGACAATCGGAACTTTGTTGTTTTGTAAGATGGACTTTATTAACTAATGAAGTATCAAGTTCGTTTTGATCATATTTGCCTATTTCACTAACCTCTCCATTTTCATAGTAATATTTCCATACCCCTGATTGCCAGCCTTTTTTATAATAACCTTCAGTAAAAAGTCGACCGCTTTTGTAGTAAAATAAATATTTACCATGTAATAAAGAATCTTCTACATGGTAAACTATGTGAATGGTTGAATCTTTGTAGTGAATTATTACTGAATCAGTTAATTTTGATTGTTCTTCTGAATTAAGTCCATCCTTTCTGCAGTCATTACAAGAAATTATTAAAAATAAAAAAACAAACAGTTTAATTACTTGGTATGTATTTGATAATAGTGATAGTCCTGTTGCTAATATTTTTCCTATGAGTTCCCTCCACATCACGAAAGCTTGCAACTTGTGGGAATCCCTTTCAATATTACATCTTGTAGTCGCCTCCATATGAAAATAAAAATAAGAAAAAATGGCTGTTTGTTGTTTGGGTTTAATTAGATATGATGAGTGAGGGCAGTTCTGCATGTCCTGATAAATATCTTCTTTGGGATTATACCTAAAAATCAGCCCAATTTCAAAGCCCCCAATTAATTCAGTATTTTTGAACAAGAAAATTTCATAGCTATGCATTATCATACACTTGGGGAAATCCCACATAAAAGACACACGCAGTTTAGAAAACCGGGAGGCGCACTTTATGCCGAAGAACTGGTTTCTGCCGAAGGCTTTTCAGATGTTTATGCTTTGGTTTATCACTGCTATCCACCAACACTAATCAAATCGGTTGAAGCAGCCAAAGACATTCGTCCCGAAGCAGCTCTGGAACAAAATATGCAGCACAGGGCATTCAATGGCTTTAATGTAAAACCCGAATCGGATTATCTCGAAAGTCGCAAAACAGTATTGTTCAATAATGATCTGGAGATATCTTTAGCTGCCCCACAGGAATCGTTTAATGATTACTTCTTTAAAAATGCTTCTGCTGATGAAGTGCTGTTTGTTCACAAGGGCAATGGCACTTTGCGTACCTTGTACGGTGCCATCAGGTTTTCCTATGGAGATTATCTTGTAATTCCGAGGGGAACAATATACCAGTTGAATTTTAACAATGCAGAGAACAGGCTGTTGATCACCGAATCTTTCAGCCCAATACGTACACCAAAACGCTATAGAAACCAGTTTGGGCAATTGCTGGAACATTCGCCCTTTTGCGAAAGGGATATTCGCAAGCCTGAAAACCTGGAAACCAATGATGAGCAGGGGGAATTCAAAGTAATGATCAAGAAAAACGGCTTTTTATATCCTTATACTTATGCCACCCATCCTTTTGATGCTGTGGGGTGGGATGGCTATCTCTATCCGTATGCCTTTTCAATCCAAGATTTTGAGCCCATTACAGGCCGTGTTCATCAGCCGCCACCGGTGCACCAGACTTTTGAGGCACATAATTTTGTGATCTGTTCTTTTGTACCGCGTTTGTTTGATTACCATCCCGAATCTATTCCTGCGCCCTACAATCACAGCAATATAGATTCTGATGAATTGCTCTATTATGTCGATGGAGATTTTATGAGCAGAAAACATGTGGAAAAAGGAATGATTACGCTGCACCCTATGGGTATTCCCCACGGGCCGCATCCGGGCACGGTTGAGAAAAGCATAGGGGCAAAAGAAACCAAAGAACTGGCCGTGATGATCGATACATTTAAACCACTGAAATTGACAAAACAAGCAATGGATATCCAGGATGCAGATTATTATTTGAGTTGGCAGGAAGAATAAAGATTAAACCGGAATTATGCAATAGGAAACTATTGCATAATACTGACGCTTTTGGTCAGCACAAGTCAGACGATTTGAAAATCAACAACTTATTATGTTATAGAGGAAACCTCTTTGGTGATTTTCAAATGTCTGGGTTAAACCCAGACAAAAACGTATTAAAAGGCGTTTTTTGTCATTAATAATTTTTTATAATGAATAATGCGGGTTAAATAAAAACAGAACCTCCTATAAATAAAACTAAATGATAGAAAGAATACTGGGCCGTGCCTGTAGTTTGCTGATAGTGTTTGCGATATTATTGCCTGTATTTGATTATCCGGGGAATGAAATTCTTTTGGGTTTGTTTTTTGCCTGCGCTTTTTTGCTGAACCTCCACTACATGAGAATTAGTCAAGTTTCGATCTATACACTTGTGATGGGTTTGTATGCCATTAGTTTTCTGGCGCAGATTGCCGGATTTTATAGCGCATATCATTTCCCTTTGGTAATCAATTTATTTATTGCTGCACATGCCTTGTTTGGTATTTTACTGTTTTGGACCTCTCGTGTATTGCACAAGAAAATAGGTGGAGATTCAATTTATGTGTCCGTTACAGCAGTTGTTTTGTTATTGCATGTAGTGATATTGCTTTTTGCCAATGAGAAATGGATGGCACTGGGCACAAACTTATATTATATACTGCTCGGACTGATCGCCACAATTAAAATCAAAACAGAAATAGATAAGGCATTGATTCCGGCAGAGCAAAAGATATTGAACCTAATTTTGTTGGTAATTGCTTATCCAATTAGTAATTTGGTGATAAGCACAATTCAGAACTTTTAAATTTTTATTGAAATGGAAAATACAAATACAGCCAATCAAAAACTTTCGCCCGAAGCACTTCAGGGTGAGGATTTTTTGCCCATTATGGGCACGGATTATATAGAGTTTTACGTGGGCAATGCCAAGCAATCGGCTTTTTACTATGCGCATGCCTTTGGTTTCCAGCCATTGGCCTATAGTGGTCTTGAAACAGGAGACAAAGAAAAAACCTCCTATGTATTGCGGCAGGGAAAAGTGACCATAATGCTCAGCACTGCGCTTGAACCCGATAGTGAAATTGCCGAGCATCAAAAACTACACGGAGATGGTGTAAAGCATATTGCTTTATGGGTAGAAGATGCCAAAAAGTCTTTTGAAGAATGTACCAGGCGAGGAGCTGAGGCATACCTGGAACCTACTGAGGCAAAAGATGAATCGGGAAAAGTTGTGTTTTCAGGAATTCGCACCTATGGCGATACCGCTCATTTGTTTGTAGAGCGCAAAGCCTACAATGGCGTCTTTTTGCCCGGCTTTGTAAAATGGAAAGCAACCTACAAAACCGAAACACTGGGCTTTAAATATGTAGACCATATGGTAGGAAATGTAGGTTGGGGCGAAATGAACAAATGGTGTAAATTCTACAAAGAGGTAATGGGTTTTTCCCAATTGGTATCATTTGATGACAAAGATATTTCCACTGAATACACCGCCCTTATGAGTAAGGTAATGTCCAATGGAAACGGCAGAATTAAATTCCCCATTAATGAGCCGGCAAAAGGCAAGAAAAAATCACAGATTGAAGAATACATAGATTTTTACAAAGGCTCCGGAGTGCAGCATATTGCCATTGCAACTGATGATATTTTGAAGACTGTGGCTGAATTGCGCAGGCGCGGTGTGGAATTTCTGAATGTGCCCGATACTTATTACGATACAGTATTGGATCGCTGTGGCGAGATTGATGAAAAAATTGCCGAATTGAAAAAACTGAATATACTTGTTGACCGTGATGACGAAGGCTATTTGCTTCAAATATTTACCAAACCGGTACAGGACAGACCAACAGTATTTTATGAAATTATTCAAAGAAAAGGTGCACGTTCTTTTGGGAAAGGAAATTTCAAAGCATTGTTTGAATCCATTGAAAGAGAGCAGGAACTGAGAGGCACTTTGTAATATTGTAAATCAAAATCAATTCATTATGAAAACGCTAATTCTGAATGTATTTATGGTATTTTTTTCTTGTATGCTTTTAGCACAAGACAATATTATTTATGTTGATGGCACAGAAGAATCGGCTAAAGTGCTGGAAGTGAATGACAGGGAAATCAAGTACCGTATTTCAGAAGGAGAAGAGCCGGCCATTTTTACGGTGCCCCGTTCCCAGGTTTTCATGATTCAATTTGCCGATGGTCAATCAAAAGTAATTACTGCAACACAACGCCCCAGGGTTCCCGGAAGAACAGTTGATCGCGAAACAATGGCCGATGCAGCGCAGGAAAGGTCAGATTATCATGAGAAGGGCAAGCGCCTTCCTATTCTTGCTTTTACAATGTCCTGGTTTTTGCCCGGTGCGGGTCAGTACTACAATGGGGATGTTGCCAAAGGCGTTGTTATGTCCGGATTGTGGGTAGCTGGTGGCAGCACTGTGATCGGCACATTGATCGCATCCAGCAGGAACGATAACGAACCATGCACAATAGACCGCTTTGGCAATTCCAACTGTCCCGGTACCGGTGATCGATTTACCCAAAGACAAAAAGTAGCTATGGGCATTGGCGCAGGTGCAGCCTTTGGATCTTTTTTATGGTCTGTGATTGATGCACCGGTAGTAGCCGCAGTAAGAAACCGTAAAATAGACCGTGAATCCAAAGATGGCAGTGCTTCGCGACAGTTGATTTGGGATATCAGTCCCGGAGCGGCAGCAGGACCCGGAGCATCTTTTACTTTAAAATTTTAATCACTTGAGCTGTTTTTCGGCTTACATATCTTTTTATTTAAAAAAACACACAATGACAAAAATTTTAGCTGGCTTACTTATGCTTTTTATATTGGCTGGAACTATGGCCGCTTGTAAATCGAGCAAAGAAGCTGAAACCCAGACCAGGGAACTGACCAGGGAAGAGAAATTGAAAACTATGGAAGTGAGTGTGCAGACAAAAAAAATGGAGCTGAATAAAGTTAAACTCAATGAATTTTCGCTCAATAAATTTAGGGAAGAACTCTACGGCAAGTGGAACTGGCACAAAACCATTTGCTGTGCACGTACACCCCAAACTACTTTAGCCAAAGATTCAGAACAATCCAAAAGCATATATTTTTCTGAAGACAGTACTGCTACCAAATATGAAAATGGAAAACAGGTTTATCAGGAGGAGTATGAAGTGGGCAATGCCCTGAATGATCATAGAATTACAGTGAGAATCGGGGGATACCGAACAGCTATTGCGCATCTCAAAAATGATACTTTGGTCATGGATTACGGTTATATGGATTTGGAAATTTCCTACTATATCCGTGCCGGGGAATAATTTCAAGAGTGCCTTAAGTATTTAAAGTGTACTAAAGTGCCTAAAGTTTAGTGAGGCGTTTTAAGTCTTAAAAAGTCGTAGATCCTTAATTTGTATGCCGGATTGATCAGGTCGCAGTTATGCAACTATGCGATTAATCAAAAGGATTGGTAGCCCAGACTGACAATTCTGGAACAAAGCCCCGCTCGTCCATTTCCAGTCCCGAAACAATGGCATGGGCAATTTCCAGGGGACGCAATTTGTTTTTGATCTCAGCTCTTTCTTTGCGTTCGGGATTGCCAAAAGCAGTAGTTACCTCACTTGGGTTGATCAGCATCACCCGCACATTAAAAGGTCTTAATTCAGCACGCCAGCATTCTGTGAGCCCGCGCAGGGCAAATTTAGAAGCCACATATACACTGCCGCCAGGATATCCTTTTAGTCCGGCTGTAGAGCCAATATTGATCAGGCTGCCGCTTTTTTGTTGTTTGAAATGTTTGGCGGCTACTGCAGCCATCATTGATGCACCGACAACGTTTACATCAAAGATTTTTTGGAAATGATCAGGTTTCAGTTCATCCACATTTTTGCGAATGCCAATTCCCGCATTGTTGATTAGCACATCTATTTTCCCAAATTCATCTAAAAATAAATCAAAGCTGCGTTTAACATCGGCTTCTTCAGATACATCTGCTACTATCGGGAAGGCTCCTGTTTCTTTGGCAGCTTCAGAAAGCCGGATACCGGTTCTTCCTGTTATGGCTACCTGTGCACCTTTTTCTACCAGCAATTTAGCTGTGGCTTTCCCAATTCCGAGACTTCCTCCTGTAATAAGTATTTTCTTTCCTTTTAAATCCATGCTGTATTTTTTTACAATGAACAAGCAATTTATTGAATCGTTTAACCCTGACAATGAAAATCACCATTTTGGTATTCTCCATTTCATGATAAGTTATTGATTTTCATTCGTCAAATTATGCAATTGATTTTCAATTGCAAAATGAGGGTTTAGGAGATTCTGATTTTATTGGTTTTTTTCTTTTTAGGCAATTCAATTCTAAAAGTTGTGCCCTTATCAATTTCTGAATTTTTTACGAATATTTTGCCACCATGATATTGTTCAATAATTCTTTTGGTAAGGGTTAGCCCCAGTCCCCAGCCGCGTTTTTTAGTGCTGTAGCCCGGCTGAAATACGGTTTTGAATTTTGAAGAAGCAATGCCTTTTCCACTGTCTTTAATTTCTACAATTGTTTTATTGTTTTCTTCAAAGGCAATCATTTCAATGCTTCCGCTTCCATCCATGGCATCCAGTGCATTTTTCAATAAATTTTCCAAAACCCATTCAAACAGAGGCGCATTGATCTGCACTTTAAGATTTTCGGGCACATCCATTTTAAAATGCACCCGGTCGGATGATCTGCGCTTGATATAATGGAAAGTCTTTTCTAAAGGCTGAACCAATTGGATTTCTTCGAGCTTCGGTTTGGAGCCGATTTTAGAAAAACGGTCGGCTATCAGTTCCAGGCGATCTACATCTTTGCCCAGTTCCGTGATGATTTCCTCTTTGCTTGTATCTTCAGGTAAATGATCTTTCAGGTATTCCACCCAGGCTACCAATGAGGAAATGGGGGTGCCCAATTGATGTGCAGTTTCTTTGGCCATTCCCACCCATACCTGGTTTTGTTCGGCAGATTTTACGGTTGAAAAACTCAGGTAGGCGACAAAGAGAAAGAGCCCGATAATACCCAGTTGAACGAAGGGATAATAGCGCAATTGCTTCAGTAATATCGAATCTTCGTAATAAATATATATGTAGCTGCCTTCGTAATATTCAATTTGAAGTGGTGCTTTGTTCTTTTTCATTTCCCGCAGTCGCTCGGCCAGGTAGGTGTCGTTGTTTTTTACTTTGACAGAATCCAGATTACGCCAGGCCAATATTTCATTTTCTTCATTGGTGAGAATAACGGGTACGCTTTGGTTGTTTTTAATGACATCAAATAGAAAATTTAAATCTGTATTGTCATCAGCCTGGTAGAGGTTTTTATTGGCATTGGCCCATAGCTCTACTTTTTTCTGCTCGCTGCGCGCAATATCTTTGGCCAGGTGATTGGTGTACCATAGCGAAGCTGATACTATTAATAGTGCCCCAATAATCAGCATTAGCCGCCAGGTAGATTGTTGCCTGTATAAATTCATTCGCCAAATTTAGGAAAAGTCTGCTGCTCTTCTCTGTTTAGTTAGAAGATAGAAATAAGAAATTGGGAGTTAGAGGTTAGAAACTGGAAGATAGAAGTTGGGAGTTAGAAGTTAGAAATTGGAAGTTAGAGCTTAGAACCTTTATTCATAACTCGTCATTTGTTGTGCATCATTTCTCCCACTCAATCGTTTCCAGTTCTTCTTCAGTATCCCAGTGTAGTCTTTCTTGCCTTGTGCTGTATTTTCTTTCTTCAGGATTGCGCAACTTCTCCCAGTCTTTTCTCTGTTGCTGAAAGCGGTGTTTAACACCCTGCTTGTCAAATGAAACAATGGGGTTGTCCGTAGTGCCCTGCATTTTCAGGTAAAAATTGAAATCGTCCGTATCCACCATTTCCGCATCGGGGACTTCGCTTTTGCGCAAGCGGAATTTATTGCCCAGCACATTGTAGATATTGAGCTTGATCAGATAATCAATGCGGGAATCGAAGTGATGCTGCCCTGAAAGTGCCAGGGTAAAAGCATTGGACAAGATCAGCATTTCGGGAATATCGATTGTTCCGTTTTTTATAATAAATTCATTTTCCAGGGTGTGAAATTGAATATTGCGCAAATCGTCCAGTTTGATAAATTTTGAAAGACTTTCCAGTGGTTTGAATCCCCGTAAAGCACCGTTTTTGATATTCATGTAAATATTGCCCTGCATTTGTTTAGCTTCTGTAATACTGTTCCAGTCGGGGAAATTCAAAGTGCCATTGCTGTTGAGTTGTCCTTCCAGGTTTTCTGCAGTAAGTTCCTTTTGCCCGAAATTATCCATTTGATTGAACAGGTTCTTGATATTGATGCTGTCGAGCTGGTATTTGATTTCCAGACAAGTGCTGCAATTCCCTGATTTTTCGGCAAGCAATTTTCCACTGCCTTCCATGCTTTCAAATCGCAAGGCAAACTTTTGATTTTCTTTGTTCAGCAATTCTACATTTGCATTGATGTTTTTGGCATATAGTTTTTTATATGATATTTGTGCCAAATCAAATTTTATGGTTCCCGTAATCGCTGCAGCTGTTTTATCTTCTGAATTGTCAAGCGGCCTGCTCTTGGCCCACCATTTTTCAAGTGCCAGCAGATTTACATTCTCTGCTTTAATTGCAGCTTCAATTTTGATTTGGGGGGTATATTTCAGCCATTTGTCAATGGTGGAAAGTGTTCCGTTGAGCTCTATTTTTTGCCCCGAAATCATGGCTATTGCTTTTGGAATCAAAATCTGATCTTCCTGAAAATCAATATTGAAATTTTCTAAAGAAAGTGGACGTGCTTCCCAGTCAAATTGCAGCATTGAACCGCTGACTTTTCCTTTCAGGGCAATATTGTTGCGCTGAGCAGTATTGATAAATCTTCCGCGCAGGTCAAATTGTTCAAAATTTAAAACCCCGTTAAAATTCTGAACAGGCCATGTACTGTCCCACAGGCCAAAATGTGCTGTTTCAAGTGCTCCATTCAGCTTTAGAATAAGATAGGGGTTGTTGAAATTTTTGTAGAACAATTGCGCAATGAGTTCACTGCCCTGATTGCGAAATTTAATATGGTCCATTGAAAGTGCTGCGTCTTCTAAGGTGTGGCTTTCGCCATTGTTGAAACTGCCTTTTGTACTCAGATTTTCCAGTTTGATATTTTCGCTTTTTGCCAAAAGTGTTGCATCATCCAGTGTGTAGTTGATCTTGATGTAGGGATTGTTTTGTGCATTTAGATAACCGCGAATTTTGGTTTCAAACAAGAACTTTCCCTCTGCTTCGAATTTTGGAGCCCATTCTGCAAATCGTTCTGGTAGAATTTTAAGAAAATCATTGACTTGTAAATCCTGGCCTAAAATCTTAAGATTGTAGTAAGTGCTGTATTTGCGCTGATCTATTTCCCCATTGAGCAGAAAGGGATTATCGCCAATGCTCAGTTGCATTTCATAAAAGTTGTAGCGTTCTTCCTTTGGGAAAAGTGTAAAAGTACCGCTGAGCCTGATTTGTTGGTCATCAATATAGCGCGTTTCTTTGATGTCGATTTGTCCCGCATGGAACTGCGTTTCCAACTTTAGCGCAATGGAATCGGCACTGAAGTCTCCCGAGAGTTTAAGATTTTGAACATGACAATTCAGATTGACATTGCTTTTGTCATCAATGTAGGTGAACTGTATGTCTTTGAGCTGAGCGGCAGCAATTTTCAGGCTAATGCCTTTTGCTTCACCCTGTATGGTGTCGCTTTTCTCTTTTAAAAAGCGGTAATTGATCAGCCCGGTTTTGTCTTTGTGCATTGAAAGTTGACCGTGTGCAATGGCGAGCTGCTCAATTTCCCATTCCTGTCGCCAAAGCTTTTGAAGATTGAGCATCAAAAACACCTTGTCTGCTTTGAGCAAAACTGCTTCACTATTCTCAATACTTTCCAGAGCTTGCAATTGATTCAGTTCTATACTCAAGCGAGGAAAATGAGTCCACCAGTTGAGGTTAACACGCCCCTCAACCGATATCGGTGTTTGCAACTCTTCATTCAGCGTGTTGATGACCTGTGTTTTGAGCGTATCCATAAAAAAACTGTTGAAAAGCAGATAGATAGCAAAGCCAGCGATCAAAAGAAAGGAGAGGAGCCAGAGAAAATATTTGAAGATGCGCAGGATCATATACAAGGGCTAATAACGCTATAATTTGAATGCGCTTATGCGATTTTAAAAAATAAATGCCAGTAATTTCATTTTTTTGTTGGTAAATAAGTCGAACTCATTTAGATTTGCAGTCGCAATTAAGCAGGGCGCTTAGCTCAGTTGGTTTAGAGCACCTGCCTTACAAGCAGGGGGTCGCTGGTTCGAATCCAGCAGTGCCCACATAGAATGGAAAAGCCTTTCAGATTTTGGAGGGCTTTTTTATTGACAAGCGGGAGGTCGCAGGTTCCCCGCCCGCCTGAAGGCGTTCGGGCGGGGAATCCAGCAGGGCCCACGGATAAAGGCTTCAGATTTATTTCTGGAGCCTTTTTTTGTTAATCCAATGGGTCATGACCCATTGGAGCAGGGAATCCAGCAAGTGCCCACACACAATAGAAAAGCCTTTCAGGAAACTGGAGGGCTTTTTGGTTTTCAATGGGTCATGATCTATTGGATTGTTGATTGTGATTTTAGAAATTAATGTGTCATTATTGATACAAAATGGGTATATTTGTATTTATAAAGAGACATTATGGCAAATAAAAGTCCAATATTATTACCTAAAACACAAAGGATACTAACCGAGCTTGGCGAAAATATTAAGCTGGCAAGGTTGAGGAGAAGGCTCAGTAGTGCTCAAGTTGCTGAACGTGCCGGTATGGGGCGCTCTACACTTGTGAAAATAGAAAAGGGAAATCGCGGAGTGAGTATCGGGTATTACCTGAGCGTGCTAAAAGTTCTTGGTCTTGAGAAAGATTTTTTGCTTTTGGCAAAAGACGATGAGTTGGGCAGGAAATTGCAGGATATAGATTTGATTACAAGGAAAAGGGCTCCAAAAAAAATCAATTAATATTAACATTTCCGAAAATGACAATGCCTTAAGTCTGGAGCTTGCCATGCAAGTACATGAATATTTTCGCTTACCAGAGAAAAAAGCCCTTTCAATAATAAAAGAAGTGAAAAATGCGGTGTCTGAATGGAAAGTTGTTGCTAAAAATTACGGCTTGTCAAAAAGGGAGATCGAGCTAAAAGCCCGGGCCTTTCAAAATTTTTAATCCAGCAGCACCCACACAGAACAGAAAAACCCTTTCACATCAAGATTTTGTGTAGTTCAGTTATAATTTTTTAAATTGTAATACAAAATCTTCTGACATGACCGCAAAATACAGCTTATTTATTTTGATGATTTGCTGCTGCAGCAGTTTAAGAGCTCAACATTTCAATCTTTTAAAAGTAATCAACCAGAACGGCAGTGCCGGTATTGAAAATTTCACCTTGTCATCAGGCAAGCTTTTCTTTACAGCAACCGATACTTCCCATGGAAATGAATTATGGGTAACGGACGGTACCGAATCGGGAACCATGATGCTCAAGGATATCAATCCCGGTATGTTTGGTTCATCTATAAGTAATATAGCATCTGTTAACAATACTTTGTTCTTTTCAGCCAACAACGGAAGTATTGGAGCAGAGCTGTGGATCAGTGATGGTACTGAAGCGGGTACACAATTGTTGAAAGATATCAATCCCGGTGCTATAGCCGGGGAAATCAGTCATTTTGCACCTGCATTGGATCTGTTGTTGTTTGCTGCAAATGAAGGCACCAATGGTAAAGAATTGTGGGGATCTGACGGCACTACTGTCGGCACTAAAATGATCAAAGACATATCCCCGGGTATAGGCAGCTCTCTTCCTTTTAACTTTACTGAATTCAATGGCAAGGTTTATTTTTCTGCCATTAGCTCCAGTGGTGATGAATTTTGGTCAACAGACGGCACTTCTGCCGGAACGCAAATGATCAAAGACATCAACCCGGGTGCAGGCAACAGTAGTCCTGCTGATTTTATTGTTTATGACAATAAATTATATTTCAACGCAGATGATGGTGTGAATGGTAAAGAGCTTTGGGTAAGTGATGGTACAACAGCGGGCACCCAATTGTTCAAAGATATTAACCCAGGTGCAGGGTCATGTGATTTTAATTATCCGTTTGTATTTAAGGATAAACTTTACTTTTCTGCCAATGACGGTACAAATGGAGATGAGCTCTGGATAAGTGATGGCACATCAAGTGGTACCCAAATGCTTAAAAACATCAATACCTCGGGTTCTTCAACAATCCAGGGTTGGTTTGTTGAATACGGGGATAAGCTCTATTTCAGAGCAGATGACGGCACCCACGAACAGGAGTATTGGTTTAGCGATGGTACCACAGCAGGAACACAAATGCTCAAAGACCTGAATCCTTCCGGTGATGCATTCCCTGCCTGGCCAATTGTTTACAAGGACAAATTGTATTTCCAGGCCAATGATGGAAATGGCCGCAAAATGTGGGTTTCAGATGGGACAGAAGCGGGTACTGAAATCATAATGCCTCCCATAGCCCCTAATAATGATCCATTCGACAATCCTTCGGGGTTTGTTGAATTTCAGGGCAAGTTGTTTTTCGATGCTGATTTTAATTTTGCCGGGGAGCAGTTGTGGACTTATGAAGATACCACTGCAACAGATAATGACACGACTTCAGTTGAATTACTTGAATCTGGAGACATTGGTTTTGTAGCATTCCCCAATCCTGTTAATGAACAATTGCAAATTGAGTTTGAACAAGAACTTAAGCAAGAAATGCACCTTCAGGTTTATGACCTAATGGGACGCATAATATTTGAAGACGAAATTTCAGAGGGTGCTAATTCATGCCAGGTCAACACCAGGGCACTTCAAACAGGCTCCTATTTGTTACACCTTTCAAATGACTATGGCTCAGCGGTTGAGCATTTTGTTAAAATACACTGAGTTCAACCATTAATTTCCTATGATCAGGCTCTTTTCAATTATTGTAATATTGTTTTTTGGTCTTCAATTGCAGTCCCAAATCACATCAGATAATGACTGCGGGAAAATTTACAATATAGTTGATTCCATGCCACAATTTCCCGGTGGGGATATTGCCTTTTCCCACTTTATCAGAGACCTGGAATATCCGGAGAATTGTACGGTTCATGATCTGGAATATGTAAAATTTATCATCAATAAAGAAGGTAAAGCAACAGCTATAGAAGCTGTAGGTTTCAAAGATTTATGTGCAGAAGCCATTGAAAATCAATTTGCAAAAATGCCCAAATGGACTCCGGGTTACTTAAAAGATTCAGCCGTTTGTATTTTACAGGCTATACCCATATACAAACCCAATAGAAAAAATTAAATTTTCTGAATTTGCATAGGAAACCTGATCCTTGAAGCCGAAGGCCTGACAGTGCTTTTTTGCTATTTTAGATTTTTATCGGACAGTACTGTTATTTCAATAACTCATGCTGAATGCAATAGACTACCCACTATTAGGTAAAACATAACTTAAAATATCGCCCCCATTTGCAAGGCTTGTGTTCTGAGTTCCTGGGGGATCGTTGTGTATTTTTTCAGGCATCTCCGGAAGACAACTCAAGCTTGATGTCTAAAAAACTCTAAGAAATAGAATTCCTGACCTTTTGTGAATAGGCGCGCAGCGCAGTTTTAAAATCATGGCCCTTATTTTTCATATCCTCTAATATCCAAATGGCGGCCAGCACGTGGGTCAATTGCTCTCCTTCATCATTGCCTTCAATTTGTATTGCGGGGGTATCTTCTTCTATAATGGCTTCTTCAGCAGCCATCAGGGTGTTGACATCGTATTGTTCTACCAGCTTTTTTATTACAGGGATCTTCATAATTATCAGCTTACTTTTTCAATCAGTTTTTCTACAAAATCAATTTTTCCGGCAGAGGAACCTTCCACCAGTTCACCATTTTTAAATGCTGCAAAAAAGGGCAGGTTATCCACTCCGGCAGCTTTCCTGGCTCCAGGGCTGTGTTCAGCATTTACATCCAGAAAAGCCACATCGCTATAAGCTTCATTTTCGGCAAGTCTTTTGTATTTGGGAGCCATCAGCCGGCATGAGCCGCACCAGTCAGCATAGAATTTCACAATTACTTTTTCATTGGATTTTAATGCTTCGCTAAATTGAGCATCATCTGCTTTTATCAAACTCATTCGTCTGTTTTTATTGGTTTCTGAATACTAACATTTTTCAAAACTAAAAGATTAATGGGATTGGGATTTAATCCACTGATATTTTTTTGCACAAAACGCAAAACCTGGTCATAATAAAGAGGAACAACTACCGCATCTTTCATTATAAGGCTGTCCATATTGCGATAGAGTTTTAAGCGTTCGGCTTCATTGTTTTCTTTCAAAGCAGCTTCGTACAGTTTGTCATAAACAGGATTGGAATAATTGGTGTAATTGGGTGGTGCTCCAAGCGGGCCATAAAATAGTGCCAGGTAATTTTCAGCATCGGGATAATCGGCAATCCAGGAGCCACGGAAAAAATCTGCATCCCCTTTGGCCATCATTTCCCGCTGAAAAGCCGGGGGAACAATATCCATTTCAATGTTCAGCCCAATTTCATTCAACTGGCGCACGATATAGGTGCCGATATCTTCATAGCTCGAGTTGGTCAGCAGTTTTATTTTTTCCCCGCTGTAGCCCGATTGTTTGATCAATTGTCTTGCTTTATCCGGATTATAGGAATAGCCATAATCTGCTTGCGGATTGAAACCGGGCAAGCCAAATGGGATAAAACCTTGTTCTGCCGGAATACCGATATTATTGCGCAGAAAACGGATCATTTGCCTGCGATCAAAACCGTAATTGATGGCCTGTCGAATGGCTTTCTTATTGAGTGCCGTATTGTCTGTACTTTGTAAAATGCCAAGGTATTCCGTATTGAGATATGGTGCCTTTAGCAATTCAATTTTACCGTTCCATTCGGCTTTTAATTTACCTTCTTTATCCAGCAATTCATCAATATAAGCGGGGTCAATACCGCTCATAAAATCAATATCTCCCTGGATAAATTTGAGGTATTCGGTTTCTTTGCTTTCAATAAAACTTACCCTTACGGCATCTAATTTTGGCAATCCTTCTTCGAAATAATCCTGATTTTTTTCCAGGATAATGACCTGCCCTTCCTTCCATACTTTTAATTGAAAAGGACCTGTCCCCACCGGATTTTTCCTGAAATCACTTTTGTAATGCGCCACCACTTCTTCAGGCAGCACAAAGCAATAAGGCATTGATAGCAGGGAGAGCATTGGCCCGAAAGGGCTGTTTAAGCTAAGCTGAAAAGTGCTGTCGTTCAGAGCTTTAAAAGGTTTGTTTTCAGCAAGTTTATCATTAAAAATCCATGAGCCTGGAGAAGCTACTTTTGGATCAATAATGCGCTGAAAACTATAAACTACATCTGAAGCTTTTAATGTGCGTTCTTTGGCAATGAGATCATTTTTGTGGAAATGCACATCCGTTCTCAGGTGAAAAGTATAGTGCAGTCCATCTTCACTGATTTCCCAGGATTTAGCCAGGGCGGGTTTTACATTCAATTCATTATCGAGCGTAATTAGCCCGTTGTACATTTGATAGACCAACCAAATAGAAGCCTGGTCTTTTGCAAATGCAGGATCAAGGGAGTTTATTGCCGAAGAAATATTGAAACGAAAAACGCTGCCCAGTTCTTTCTTTTCATTTGGATTGCAGGCAGAGAGCAGCAATAAGAGCAAGCAGAAGCTTAAAATTTTATAAATTGATCGCATTGTTTGTCTATGGCTTTTAAGGTTTCCATATCTGCAAGAAATCCTTCTTTATCGATAAGGGTTTCTATTTTTGAGATAGGTAGTTTATTATACATCACCTGCATTTGCAGGTAATTGAAAATACCGGTAAGGTGCTCCATTCCACGCAAGTTTCCCGCTCTTCCTGAAGACACGCCCGTTAAGGCTACTTTTTTACCGTGATAGGCATTGGGAATATCACTGGCATCGATCATCAGTTTTAAAATTCCGGGAAAACCACCATTGTATTCGGGTGCTATGATCAGGAATTTATCGGCAGGAATCAGGTATTTGTTTTGAAAAACATCAAATGCGGTGCTTGGGTTGCCATACATAGCACTGTGTAAGGCATCTACAGGTAAATCCTCAAGATTGCAAAGCGTTACGGGGTAGCCTTTTTTATCAAGTATTTTTTTATATGTTTGGGCTACCAAAAGGGTCATACTTCCAGGACGATTGGTAGCAGAAATGAGAGTGGTCATTAGTGCAAAAATATTTATTTTAGATTTTCAACAAAATTACCCTATTATGTTGGCAATTTGAAGTGCTTATTAACAGCGCATTGTTTATAAAAGCCTGCTGCTCCCTATCAGATTTTTAGCATTATCCGTATCTTCATACTTCCCTGCGAATTTAGTAAGCAAATCTATCGGGATATTTATTTTAAAGGTAGCAATGCTAAGTACTAAATAGTCAGGAGGGTCGATAATTCCTTTGTCCTTAAATTGAAAATTAAAGGTTCTGATTTATTGACACTTATTTTTTTATTTCCAGAATAATATGTGATGGCAAGAATAATAACTTTAGCAAATCAGAAAGGGGGAGTGGGCAAAACTACTTCAGCCATAAATCTGGCAGCGAGTTTTGCAGTGTTGGAATACAAAACACTTTTGATTGATGCGGATCCGCAGGCAAACAGTACTTCGGGTATTGGCTTTGATCCCAAAAACATTAAAGCCAGTGTTTATGATATACTGGTCAATGAATCAGATCCAAGAGATATAATACTTGAAACAGAAACCCCGCACCTGCATCTGCTGCCTGCTCATTTAGATTTGGTAGGGGCGGAAATAGAGCTGATTAATCAGCCCAACAGGGAAATGATTATGAAAACGGCAATTGAAGCCCTGAAAGACGATTACGACTATATCGTAATAGACTGTTCTCCATCTCTGGGCTTGATTACCGTGAATGCACTTTCAGCTGCAGATAGTGTTGTCATTCCCGTTCAATGCGAATATTTTGCACTGGAAGGATTGGGTAAATTGCTCAATACAATTAAAATTGTGCAAAGCCGATTAAACCCGGATCTGGAAATTGAAGGCATTATACTAACCATGTATGATACACGTTTACGTTTGTCCAATCAGGTAGCATCTGAAGTGAAGCGCCACTTTGGCGAACTGGTTTTTGATACCATTGTGCACAGAAATACAAGATTGGGAGAAGCACCGAGTTTTGGAAAGCCTGCAATACTTTACGATGCGGAAAGTACCGGTGCAGTAAATTATTTAAATCTCGCCCGAGAGATTTTGCAAAAGAACAATGATACCAAAATGGATTCTGGCGATAAAATATTAGATTTTAAAAAATGAGTGCTAAAAAAGAAGCATTGGGAAAAGGAATACGTGCCCTTTTAAGTGGCATTGAGGATGATGTGGGGGCAGCAGAAAATCTCAATTCAAAAGATATTGCTGCCAAAACAGGCATTAGCCGCATACCACTCGACCTGATTGAGATCAATCCTTTTCAACCCAGAGCTGAGTTTAATGAAGAAAAACTCAATGAATTAAAAGATTCCATAGAAACACATGGTGTTATTCAGCCCATTACGCTTCGTGCATTGGGCAAAAATAAATACCAGTTGATTTCGGGAGAAAGAAGGCTGCGCGCTTCAAAACTGGCAGGATTGAAAGACATTCCCGCTTATGTGCGTGAAGCCGATGACCAGGAGATGCTGGAAATTGCATTGATAGAAAATATTCAGCGCGAAGACCTCAATGCCATAGAAATTTCAATCAATTATCAGCGCCTGCTCGAAGAATGTGAATTGACCCAGGATGCCCTGGGAAAAAGACTGGGCAAAAACCGCAGTACAGTAACCAATTATCTGCGCCTTTTGAAATTGCCCCCCGAAATACAAAGCGGTATTAGAGACCGCAAACTCAGCATGGGACATGCCCGTGCCTTGATTGCCCTGGATGATTCTATAGCGCAAATCGATATTTTTAATCAGATTATGAAGCGCGGCTTATCGGTGCGGCAAGTGGAAAATTTGTCGAAGAATTACAAGCCCAAAGCCAAACGAAACGCAGAAAAAAACAAGGATTTGCCTTTGGCTTATCGCAAAATTCAGGATGAACTTTCTTCGGTGCTTTCTGCGAAAGTATTGCTCAAACCCAAAAAGGGCAATAAAGGCGAAATTGTGATCAATTATTCCTCTGATGAAGAATTAGACCGACTATTAGATCAACTGAGTAATGGCTAAAACTTACTTTTTGAAATCCATCTTTTTTATCCCCCTGCTTTTGTTTTTTGTTTTTCCAAAAGTGCTTTTGGCCCAGGCAGAAGTCTATACCGAACCTAAGGACACGCTCAGCAGCCAGGTGGAGGTGAAAGAAGTTTCCAGGCAACCTAAAAAACACAGCCCCAAAAAGGCGGTGATTTTCAGTGCCGTACTGCCAGGACTGGGGCAGATTTACAACAAAAAATATTGGAAACTGCCGATTATTTATGCTGGATTTGGCGGTCTGGGTTATTCCATTTATACCAATACACAAGACTGGCGTATGTATCGCGATGCCTATAAATTAAGAGTAGATGGCGACCCCAATACGGTGGATGAATTTGAAGGCAGTGTGAGCGAGAACAATCTGCTGGAACTAAAAAATCATTACAAAAGAAATATAGATTTAAGTGTGATATTTACAGCGGTTTTGTATGCTTTAAATTTGGTAGATGCAGCAGTAGATGCGCATCTTTTCAATTATGATATTAGCGATGATTTAAGCATGCATGTGCAACCTGATATGGGATTTCATTCCCAGAGAGGTTCTGCTACTGCCGGTGTTTCAATAATTTTTAGGTTATGAACATAGCATTATTAGGATATGGAAGAATGGGAGGCTCTATTGCACAACTCATTGATCAACAGGGAGAAGATGAAGTAGTGCTTAAAATCCATAAGGACAACAAAGATGAACTCACTGTTGAAAATCTGCAAAAGGCGGATATAGCAATAGAATTTTCTACTCCCGATACGGCTGTTAAGCATATTGAGAAATGTTTTGAAGCAGATATTCCAGTTGTGGTGGGTACTACAGGCTGGCTTGATGATTTTGAGCGCATTAAAAAATACTGTCTGGAAAATGACAAGACACTTTTTTATGCTTCAAATTTTAGTATTGGGGTCAATATTTTTTTTGAAGTAAACAGGCAATTGGCTAAGCTGATGAATGGCCAGGAACAATACGAACCTGATATTGAAGAAATTCACCACACAGAAAAACTCGACAGCCCAAGTGGAACGGCCATTACACTTGCTGAAGGTATTCTTTCTAATTTAAAGCGAAAGTCAAAATGGGAAAATAATCCGAAAGATGAAAAGGAGTATGTATTGCCCATTATTTCCAGAAGAGAGCCTGATGTGCCCGGTACCCATATTATCCATTACGAATCGGATATTGATTATATCACCATCAGTCATGAAGCTAAGTCGCGCAGAGGATTTGTGCAAGGGGCAGTAATGGCTGCAAAATGGGTGCACAATAAGAAGGAGAAAGGCTATTTTGAAATGAAAGATTTACTCAAATTTTAACAAAGAACAGATGGGCATTTATTTACTACTCATATTTCTACCATTTTTGCTGTTTAGCGGAATCACGGTTTTACTTCCTAATTTTTTTGAGGCAGCAGGCAAAGGTGCTGATGAGGCCAAAAAACCTATGCGCAATGTGCTTGTTTGGTTCGAAATTATTGAGAAGAACAAAGCCTGGATCATTGTATTTTTTATCCCCTATGTGAATGTTATTCTTATTATCTGGATGGTGACTGAATTTTTGAAAAACTTCGACCGCTCATCATTCTTAGACCAGATTCTCGGTATATTCTTCTGGTTTGTGTATTTGCCTTACTTGGATAAAAAGAAGGAATTTAAATTTTTGGGCGTAAAAAATCGCAGAAAAAAAAGCCAGGCACGCGAATGGATAGATGCATTGATATTTGCAGTAGTAGCAGCTACAATAATTCGCTCGTTTATTATTGAAGCCTATACTATTCCTACTTCTTCAATGGAGAAAACCCTGCTCGTTGGTGATTTTCTTTTTGTGAGCAAATTCCACTATGGCCCACGTACACCTATGACACCCATATCTTTTCCTTTTGCCCACCACACCATGCCGGTAGTGGGAGGTAAGTCTTATTCGGATGCCATTCAATTGCCTTATTTTAGAATTCCCGGTTTTCAGGAAGTGGAACGGAATGATATTGTGGTTTTCAATTGGCCACAGGAAGATTTCAGACCGGTAGATAAGCGGGAAAATTATATTAAGCGCTGTGTAGCTGTTCCCGGTGATGAAATCCATGTAGATAAAAGTGTCTTGTATGTAAATGGTGAAAAGGCCTATGAACCGGTAGAAATGCAATACCAATATCGCGTGAGAACAGATGGACAACCCTTAAACCGAAAAGTGATTCGCGATATGCAGATTACCGATGGGGGCATGGTTTCAGCACACGAAGGACTTTATTTATTCAGTCTCACCGATGATAAAGTGAAACAGTTGGAAGCTTTTAAAAATATCAGGGAAGTGAAAAAGCATTTGGCTACAAAGAATAAAGTACAACCACAACGCTACTACTATCCACCGGATATTGAGAAATACCCCTGGAATGTGGATTATTTCGGGCCTTTAAAAGTACCTGCTAAAGGAGAGACTGTGGAGATCACTGGTGATAATATTTTGATTTATAAGCGTATAATAGAAGTTTTTGAAGGCAATGAGCTGTTGATTGAGGGCGATCAGATCAAGATCAATGGAGCCCCGGCAGATTCCTATACTTTTAAAATGGACTATTACTTTATGATGGGCGACAATCGCCACAATTCTGAAGATTCGCGTTTTTGGGGATTTGTTCCCGAAAATCATATTGTGGGTAAAGCCTGGCTTGTTTGGCTGTCTTTAGACAAAGGAGAATCTTTCCCGTTCAATATCCGCTGGAATCGCCTCTTTATGCCTATACATGGATGGGATGGGAAGGCCGAGTAAGCTGTTATAGAACCTGTGCTATAAATACTAAACAATAGCTTAGATTGCCGTAATAAAAATATTTAAATTAGTGTGCCTGATTATTTTTAGAATTTTCAATTCAGCACATTATGAAACATGCAATTTTAATTCTATTATCCCTCTTCTTTTCAGGTTTTTTGTTCAGCCAGGAAGAAGAGAAAGCAATTCGTGAATTTTCGCCAGAGTTGTTAAAACACAGACATGAACTTTCGATTGATCATGGGGGTACACTTGCTTTTTTGTACACCAATGCAGAGCTTTTCAGTGCCGCAATCACTTACAGGCGGTTTTTTAAAAACTATAAAACTGCTTTTCGAACTGGTTTTAGAACCACCCTCACGGATAGAATTCGCGAAGAAGGCGATTATTTGTCCACCAGAAAAATAGCTGTTGATGCCATAAGGATTACCCGTACTCAAGAAACAAATTATTACGAAAGCAATTGGCACACATTGCGTTTTGGAATTGACCATCGCTTTGGTACAAGAAGGGTGAAGTTTCTGTTGGGAGTGGATTTTGCTTTCGGACTGAATCAATACCAGAGAGATCAGGTTTGGCAAAGCTCAACGAGTATTCAAAAACTGGATACTTTAACTACTTTTGTTGATTTTACTAGTTTTAATACTTATTCATCATATAGGTCAGAAGAAGTGCTGAATTTTGTCGTTGGTTTTTCGCCAATAGTTGGGGTAAATGTACACTTGAGCAAAAGGTGGATATTGGTCAGCACTATGGTCATAGATTATATGGCGCAAATTCCTATTAAATCAGATAATTATTTCAGTGCCGAGACTGGTCCCAGTACCAATTTCAACATAGTTGATGCCCTGCTTTTTGAAATTTCTGTTGGGTATAGGTTTTAGCTACATAATACCTCACTATTAGTTCATTATATCATTATACCTCTTTTGCTTAGTGAATATTGTCCAACATTAGATCAACTAAGCTTTATTTATCACCATAAGTAGGTATTGCAAAGCAAAATTTTCAGAGCATATCTTTGTGTTAATTTAGATTAAGTCCAAATAAACTAAAACAAAACACAAGATTATGAAAACGCTAATTACTAATTCCATTCTAATTTTTTTAATGCATTCCCTTTTTGCCCAAGCTACTTATGATACCGTTTCATTGGGCAATGGATATGCAAACCAAGCATGGTACCAACTGCAAAGTGGCAATACGACCACCGTTGCGAAAAATACTTGGGACATTGCTTTTGCTACCGGAGGCATGTCTTCTACCATCTGGATCAATTCCGCTGCTGATGTAGAGCTGTGGCGCTTTCCCAATGGCAGCACTTCCGATTGGGCAAGTTTGACAGACACTGCCGGAATCAGCACCTGGCAACAACTTTACAATTCAGAGGAAACTTGGGCAGTCGGTGCATTTTCACAAACCGCTGATCCCAATGATGATTTTGATCTGGGCTGGGGCACTTACAGCATGGTCACCCATTATGTAACGGGCGACAGCCTTTACGTTATCAAAGCGGCAGATGGCACTTACAAAAAACTTTGGATTGACCAATTGGCCAGCGGTTCCTACACTTTCCGATTTGCCAATTTGGACGGTACAAATGATGTAAATACCAGCTTGGTAAAAGGTGATTTCGCTGGCAAAAACTTCGGCTATTATTCCTTGGTAGATGAGGATGAAGCAGACTTGGAGCCAATTTCAGACGAGTGGGAATTGTTCTTTGGGCAGTACATTACATTTATTCCTTCGCCCTATCTCGTAACGGGTGTTTTGGCCAATGCCGGGGTGGAAATTGCCAAAGCATACCCTGTGGCAAATCCCGATGAAATTTCTGATTTTGAGAATTTTACTTTTTCTGAAATGATCAATACCATTGGCTGGGACTGGAAAAGTTTTAACCAAACGACTTTCAGCTTTGAATTACAGGATTCCCTTGCATTTTTTGTAAAAACCAGAGCAGACAGCGTTTGGCGCATTCAGTTCACAGGATTTGAAGGGACTTCTTCTGGAGGCAACTTCATTTTCGCCAAGGAAAATCTAGGTCCATTTGAAGAAGAACCTGCCGATACCAATACGGTTAGCATCAGGGATTTTTCCGAAAAATTACCCAAAATCAAAACCTATCCCAATCCTGCTTCTGGCAGCAATATCACACTCCTGCTGGATGGGTCTGATTTCAGCGGAAATGCAGTATTGAGCATTCACAGCTTAAATGGGGCAATGCTGCACCAAGAGCAAATATTTGTGGATGGTGGCTTTCAGCAAAACAATATCAATATTTCAAATCTGGCGGCAGGGGCTTATGTCTTGCAGTTGGGCAATGAATCATTCCGCATTCAGCAGAAATTGATCATACAGTAAAATTCAAGCTAAACAATGCAATACTCAATCACAATTAGGCTATTTGCGCTCCTCCTTATTGGTGGCATTTATGCGTGCCAATCTGCTGGAGAAAGCGAAAATTCCAATGATGAAAAAACGGAACAATCGGGGCCGCAAATTAATGCGGACACCCGAATTGTTTCCCTAAACGGAACTTTCACGGAGCTGCTCTCTGCTTTGGGTTTTGAGGAAAACATAGTCGGGGTAGATGTAACGAGCACTTACCCTGAGTCAATTGCCTCCGTTCAAAAACTTGGACACGTAACGGGGATAAAAGCCGAGGGCTTGGCAGCATTGAATCCCGATATGGTTTTTGTGCGAAAAGAGGAGCTAAAGCCCGATTTGAAAAATCAAATTGAGGAATTGGGCATTGAGCTGATCGCTTTGGAACAGGAGTTTACTGCTGAGGGAACGCAAAATTTAATCCGGGAGGTCAGCAGCATCTTGGGTAAATCTGAAAAAGGGGAAAGCCTGATAAAGGAAATGAATGCCGAGCTTTCAAAGGTAGAGCCATTGGAAAATGCTCCAACAGTGCTTTTCATCTATGCGCGTGGCCCGGGCACTTTATTGGTGGCGGGTAGAAAAACCCCTTTGCAAAGCATCATCCATTTAGCTGGCGGCAAAAACATTTCTGCCTATTTTGAGGATTTCAAACCACTGACTTCCGAAGCTTTGGTGGGCAGCAACCCCGATGCAATCTTGCTTTTTTCCAGCGGAAAGGAAAGCCTGGAGCAAAGCATAGGGCTTTTGGCCGTGCCGGGTGTAGCAGAAACCAATGCGGGAAAAAACAAAAATTTCATCAACATGAACGGACTGCTCCTTTCTGGCTTTGGTCCAAGATTGGGACAGGCAACTTATGAATTGAACCAAAAACTAAAAGCAATTTCTAACAACTGATGTTAAAGCAAAAAACCATAGTGCTTTTTCTGTTGCTGTGTCTAAGTCTTTCGATGCTCGTGTCGGCTGGCTTGGGCGCAGTATCAATTTCTCCGGCACAGGTGGTTTCTATTTTGGCAAATAATATCAGTCCAGAAATGGAATGGAAGGAATTCAGTAATGTTCAGGAATCGGTATTCTTAAAAATCCGCTCGCCCCGTATTTTGATGAGCGCATTGGTTGGTACTGCTTTGGCCATTTCGGGCGCAGCCATGCAGGGTTTGTTTAGAAATCCGCTGGCAGATCCTTCCATCATTGGCATTTCTGCGGGGGCATCCTTGGCGGCAGCAACGGTAATCGTTTTATTTCCTACACTGGCCATTTCCAGCGCAGCCATTGCCGGCTTATCTGTCTTATCCCTGGCGACATTTCTCGGTGCACTGCTCGCTTCCATTCTTATTTTCCGATTGGCAAGGGAAAACAAGCGCACCAATGTAGCCACCATGCTTTTAGGTGGAATTGCCATCAATGCATTGGCGATGGCGTTTACGGGACTGCTAACTTTTATTGCAGATGATGCTTCGCTCAGAACGCTTACCTTTTGGACCTTGGGTAGTTTGGGCGGTGCCAATTGGCTCAATACCGGAATCGTAGCTTTTGCCACTTTTGTCAGTTTGCTTTTTTTATCCCGGCATTTCAAAGCCTTCAATGCCCTGGCTTTGGGCGAAACAGAAGCCACGCACTTGGGCATTCCCATTGAGCGATTAAAAATTGAGGTGATTTTATTCACATCCCTGGCAGTAGGCTGCTCCGTAGCATTTTGCGGAATGATTGGCTTTATCGGCTTGGTAGCGCCCCATGTTCTGAGGTTATTGGGCGGTGCCGACCACCGATATTTATTGCCCGCATCCGCATTGGGCGGGGCAGTCCTGCTCTGCTGGGGAGATACTTTGGCAAGAACCATTGCCATGCCCACGGAAATTCCGGTAGGCATCATTACGGCCATCACCGGAGCGCCCTTGTTCCTATATCTATTGGTTCGCAAAAAAAGGGAGGTATTCCTATGATACAGCTCAGCGAATTGAATTGGGGCATTGCCAACAAACAGATTTTAACGGCCATCAATGGGCGGTTGAAGAAAAATACTTTTACTGCAATTCTGGGAGCCAATGGTGCAGGAAAATCCACTTTGGTAAAATTGATCAGCAAGGAATTGAATGCCCATTCGGGTGAAATTAAATGGAGGGGTGCGCCTCTTGAAAAATACAAGGCAGCGGATTTGGCAAGGGAAAGAGCGGTCTTGACCCAAAAATCAAGTATGAATTATGACTTTCCCGTGCAGGAGGTGGTAATGATGGGACGATATCCGCATTTCAAAAATCATCCTCAAAAAGGGGACTACACAGCAGTGGAGGAAAGTCTGCAAGCTGTTCAAATGCTCGAATTTAAAACACGCAATTTTCTTTCACTTTCTGGTGGAGAACAGCAAAGAGTGCATTTGGCAAGAGTCTTGGCGCAATTGTGGGACGAAAATAAAATTGCCTACAGCGAAAAACTACTTTTATTGGATGAACCGCTCAACAATTTGGACATCAAGCACCAGCACGAAATCCTACAGCTTTCCAGGGATTTTGCACATCGGGAAAATGTGGTGCTAGCGGTATTGCACGATGTAAACCTTGCCGCCATGTATGCCGATGAAATTATTCTGCTGAAAAACGGAAAAATATTTGCCCACGGCACTCCAGCAGAAGTCTTGGGCGAGGAGCAACTCAGCATCTGCTACGATATGCCTGTATGCGTGCAGCAGCATCCTTTTTGCAAATGTCCGGTGGCCTATTTTGGCAATACAATTTTGGAAAGCAAAAACAATCATAAACAGCACAAAAATTATTCAACAGAAAAACAAAGCACTTTTATCAATTAAATTTTGAAACTCATGGAAACACTAGCAAATAACACTTTATCGAAAAAATGGGAAGCGCTTTTGGAAAAGCAACCCAATTTGCGCATTCGCAATGCCGCCCAGGAATTGGGTGTGAGCGAAGTGGAATTATTGGCCACCAAATGCGGAACTAACGTAAGCCGCTTGAAGCCAGAATTCCAAAATATTTTGACGGAAATCAAATCGCTTGGAAAAGTGATGGCATTGACCCGAAACAATGATGTGGTGCACGAGCGCAAGGGGATTTATAAAAATGCATCGCTGGAAAATGCGCATGTAGGCCTTTTTGTGGGCGAGGATATTGACTTGAGAATTTTCTTCCAATGCTGGAAATCTGCATTTGCAGTAACCGAAATTAGCAATGAAAAACCCCGCTACAGCATACAGTTTTTTGCAAAAGACGGAACAGCAGTGCACAAAATTTACCTCACGCCCCAAAGTGATTTGGAGGCCTATAAAAATTTGGTAGAAAAATACAGGAACGAAGATCAAAGCACAGAGGAAAGCGTGCAAGCATCGCCTGAAAAAGCCCCTGAATTGCAGGACTCGGAAATTGATATTTCGGGCTTTCAACAGGAATGGTTGAACCTGAAAGACACGCACCATTTCTTTGGCATGTTGAAAAAATACAAAGTCAGTAGGACGCAGGCATTGCGATTGGCTCCTGAGGGAAATTATGCAATCAAGGTCGATCCAAAAGTGGTTCGTGCCATTTTGGAAAAAGCAGCGGAAACCCAAACGCCCATTATGGTTTTTGTGGGCAATCCCGGAATGATTCAAATCCATACCGGACCGGTGAAGAAATTGATGGAATATGGAGAGTGGTACAATGTTTTGGATCCCGATTTCAATTTGCACATCAAGGAAAGCGCGCTGGATTCATGCTGGGTCGTGCGCAAACCTACAGAGGACGGAACAGTAACAGCACTGGAATGCTTCAATGCAGAGGGAGAACAAATTGCACAGTTTTTTGGCAAGCGCAAGCCCGGTATTCCCGAATTGCAGGAGTGGAGAGACATTGTTTCGCAAGTAGAAGAAAGCTGCAAAATCTAGGGCCAATGTGCAATGAGGATAAAATATTACACCACACGAAAAATGGCAAAGTTATTTGGTGTCCGCACTGCGATTCCATGCAATTGGATTACAAAATAGTGCAGCTTTCTTTTCAGTCTGTTCATTTAAGCCAGTTTTTGGAAAAAATTGAAGCAGATTTAGAGGAAGCAGAATTGCTCAATCGCAGTGATGTGAATTTTCAATTTGCCACACCCGTAAAGAGCATTCAATTGAAATTTACCAAAGCAGAATTAATTGAATTGCAGGATTTGGTTTCGATTTCGCTCTTACAGAGGAGCTTGAAAAAAATGTTCATAGATGCTTCAGCATAATAAATGGTTTTTTCTGACAGTGTTTTTCATGTGGTCTTTTGGGTTATTTGCTCAAAAGACCATCACTGTTCACGATGATAAAGCCGTATTGCCTTATGTACATGCGCATTTTTATTTGTTGCCGCCTTCCGAAAACCAGGAATGGGGCTACTTGAGCAATCAAAGTGGTGAATTGTCCATTCCCAAATATTTGCAAGAAAATCCAAAAACGAGATTTGTATTAAAATTGAGCCATCTCGGTTTCGAAAGTTATCAAGATACATTTGCTACGCTGAAAATGTTGCCCAATCAAATAGCATTGAAAGCCGATGAAGCGGCACTGCAAGAAGTGGTGGTGAGTGCACAATATTTGCCAACAAGCACGGCCAAAACAGTGCACAAAGTAGAGGTGATTGATGCCGAAAAAATCAACAATATGGCGGCCGTGAATTTGCGCGACTTGCTGAGCAATAACCTGAACATTCGCCTTTCGCAAGACAATATTTTGGGCAGTAGCATGAGCATGCAAGGCTTATCTGGCGAAAATGTGAAAATAATGATAGATGGCGTTCCGATCATCGGTCGGCAAAATGGAAACATCGATCTTTCGCAGATCAACCTGAACAATATTGAGCGGGTAGAGCTGGTGGAAGGACCGTTGGCCGTAAACTACGGCAGCAATGCTTTGGCGGGTACTTTGAATATTATCACCAAAAAAACCAGTAGGGAAAAATATTCGGTTTATTTGAATGGATACTCGGAAAACATAGGCACTTACAATGCAGATGCGGGCATTTCATTTGCACACAAAAAACATTTTTTAAGCCTATCGGGCGGGCGCAATTTTTTTGATGGCTGGAATCCTTCAGATAATTTTTGGCCCGATTTCAAACAGCCCCGAGCAGATTCCACTCGTTTTAAAAATTGGAAACCAAGAACCCAATATTTTGGCAGAGCGCAATACAATTATCAATTCAAAAAGCTAAAGCTGGGCTATAAAGCGGAATTTTTCAAGGAAAAAATCACCAACAGGGGAAGGCCAAGAGCACCCTATTTTGAAAATGCCTTTGACGATTATTACTACACAACACGAATAGATCAAGCGGTTTATTTGGATGGGAATGTGGCCAAAAACAAGTTTATCAATATCACGGCTGCCTACAATTATTTCAACCGAAAGAAAAATACCTTTAGCAAGGATTTGACCACTCTAGAAGAATCGCTAACGGAAAACCCCAGCGACCAAGACACCAGTGTTTTTCAGCAGTGGATGTCGCGTGGGAATTTCTCAAAATCCAATTCGGACGATTGGTTCAATTATGAATTGGGCTATGATGTCAATATTGAAACCGCAAGGGGTGCACGCATAGAAGGTCAGCAGCAATATATTGGCGACTATGCCCTGTTTGCCACTGCCGAAATGGAGGCTTTCGAGGGTTTTGTTGTTCGCCCGGGACTGCGCTATGGCTATAATTCTGGCTACAGAGCGCCCTTGGTACCTTCCCTGAATTTGCGCTATGTCTTAAAGGATTTCACTTTGCGCGCTTCCTATGCCCGTGGATTTAGGGCTCCCGGCATCAAGGAATTGTATTTCTATTTTGTAGATATCAACCACAATATTGTGGGCAATCAAGATTTAAAGGCCGAATACGGACACAACTATTCACTCAATTTGCAGCATCGTAAATCACTGGGGAAAAACGTGTTTGTAAAATCAGGAATTTCTGGTTTTTACAATGACATCAACAACCTTATAACCCTTGCACAGATTGACGGACAAGAATTTACTTATACCAATATTGGTCAATTCCAAACCGTGGGAGCCAATGCCGATTTTAAGCTCAATTGGAAAAATTTGGATTTTAATTTGGCTGCCGGGTACATTGGCCGATCCAATCAAATAGAGGCGGATGAAGTTTCTAGAAAATTCAATTTTTCGCCAGAGCTTACTTCCAATTTGGTTTACAAATGGCAAAAGACCGGATTGCAAGCGGCTGTATTTTACAAGTATCAGGGCCGATTGCCAAATTTTGTACTGGTGAATGGGTCTGTTTCCGAGAATTTCATTGATGATTACCATACGCTGGATGTCAATTTGAGTAAAAGTTTTTTCAGGGAAATATTGGGCATTACGATAGGCATGAAAAACTTGCTGGATGTGCAGAATGTAAATGCCAATCTGAGTGCTGGTGGAGCGCACAGTTCAGGAGCGGGTTCTGTGGCCGTGGCTACGGGCAGGATGTTGTTTGCCCGCTTGAATATCAATTTTTCACCCTCAAAACTAAAATGAACACCATGCTGAGTAAATCGATTTTTCTGTTTTTGGCAGTTTTGATTTTGGCTTCCTGCGAAAAAGAAGAATTGCCGATTGAAAAGACGGATAGGGGCGGTGTGATTAGTTCTGAGGTATTTATCAATAGCAATTATCAGTACCAAATTTGGTATGATTTGGAGGAAAACAAAACGGTGAAGAAATCGCTGAAAACCGATTGGGACATTGCTTTTGACTGTTCTGGCGAAAATGCGATTTACCTAAACAGCAGCTTGGCCATGCGCGCTGCCAATACAGGATCTAAGGATTTTGAAAATTCATTTGATAAAAACACGCTCAATTTTCGGGGCGACCACAACAGTGGCATTCGAGATAGTTTGGCACTGAAAAACTGGAACTCGGGAAATGTTTATTTGCTGGATTTGGGCTATACGCCCGAGGGAAATGAACGGGGTTTTGTGAAAATTCAATTTCTTGGAGAAAACAATGGGACTTATACTTTTAAATACGCCAAAGACGGTGAAAGTGCAAGGGAGGCAAAGGTTTCAAAAAACACGACCTACAATCGGGTAGGTTTTTCCATTGAGAACGATTCGGAAATTTTGTTTGAGCCGCCCAAGGATCAGTTTGATCTGCTGTTTTCACAATATACTCACGTATTTTACGAGCCATATACGCCCTATTTGGTTACGGGCGTATTGTTGAATACCAATAACACAATGGCCTACTGCGATTCGGTCAATGAGTTTGGAGCAATTACAATCGAGAATGTAAATGAAACACTGTTTGCCAATCAAAAGGATGCAATAGGCTACGATTGGAAGGAAATTGATTTTACCAGTGCCAATGCCGTTTTCATTACGGACATGAGCAAAAACTATATTCTAAAAACCCGAAGTGCCTTTCTCTTCAAGCTGCATTTTATCGATTTCTACACAAGCAAAGGCGAAAAAGGGAATTTTGTTTTTGAGTATCAGAGATTGTGAAAAGAGCGGTTCAAGCCACTACATACTTAATATTTCCCGTAAAGGAAACCTCTTTGGTGATTTTCAAAAGCCTGGTTTGGACGACCTGACAAAAACGCATTAAAAAGCATTTTTCGTCATTAATCATTTTCTCTATTGAATAACCCGAGTTTAATTGAATACAAATCACCACAATTCCTCAACAGCCTTTAATACTTCTGATTCAGGGATTTTGTCCATTGGACTGGGATTGAACAGCGTGGGTTTGCCAAGCTTGGAAGAAGGTGAAAGAAAGGAGCGCCCCACCAATATTTTACTGTCAGGATGTGGCATATAGGGATACATTCCAAATTCAGGAACAGTACCACCCCAAAGCGAAATGAGCTTCTTTTTAAATGCAGCAGCAATGTGCATCAAACCAGTGTCATTTGTAATAAGCAATCTGCTTTGTTGTATTATGGATGCTGACTGATTCAAACTGAATTGACCACAAGTATTAAAAACACGATGGCCGCTTTTTTCTGCAATATCTTTTCCCATAGTAACATCATCTGGGCCACCCAGCAACAGGATTTTTTGTTTTAATTGCTTAGTGATGGAAATGATTTTTTCAGACGGATAAATTTTGCCTTTGTGCTGCCCGCCAATTACCCAGACAATATAATTGTCCGTTTTTATTTCGGGATCAATTTTATTTAAATCAACTTTATCCGATTCGGCAATAAAATAGTCCAGCCCCTTATTGTCATTTTTTACACGCAAATGTTTTATTGTTTCCATATAGCGCTCCACAATATGCACTTTGCGCATCAGGTTGATTTTGAAATTGCAATAAATCCATTTTTGAATATTTTGCTTGTCAAAAGAGTAGGAGGGCACTCTAAGAATTTTCTTGATAATATACGTGCGCTGGTTGTTGTGCAGATCAATAACCTGATCAAATTGCAGGGGTTTTAGCTCACTTTTGATTTTCTTGTAATTTTCAAAATAGTGAATCCTATCGATGAATGGATTGTGCTCAACAACTGCTTTAAAACTATCCTTGCACAAAAAATGCAATTCAAGATCGGGGATTTGAGTCTTCAGGCAGCGGATTACCGGGCTGCAAAGCACAATATCGCCAATAGAGCTGAGCCGTATCAGTAGTATTTTCAATTTCAGAGCTTTATTGAAGGTATTTCTTCGATTCTTCCAGGTATTCGTGCACTCCGAGTTGAATCATATCTTTTACGCCCTCGGGCAGTGTTTTTACAATTTTTCCCGGTACACCCAAAACCATTGAGTAATCAGGTACTTCCATGCCTTCTGTGACCAGCGCATGTGCCCCTATAATACAATTGTTTCCGATTTTGGCACCGTTCAACACGGTAGCTCTGATGCCAATAAGATTATTGTTTCCAATACTGCAGCCGTGCAAAACAGCTCCGTGTCCGATAATATTATCAGTGCCGATACTGATAGGATAGCCCGGGTCAACGTGCATTATTACATTTTCCTGCACATTGCTGCGGGCACCAATTTTAATTTGATCGAAATCCGCCCTCAAAACGGCATTGTACCAAATGGATACTTGTTCTCCCAATTCTATATTGCCCAAAACATGTGCACCGGGGGCAATGAATACCGTATCCTTTTTCTGTACCTGTGCTTTTAATTGATTGTAATATTTATTTTCCATAAGTGATTCTATAAATTTTATCTCCATAATCATCGGAAACCAGCAAAGAGCCGTCTTTCAATTCTAATAAATCTACGGGACGGCCATATACTTCTCCACCTTGTTCCCAACCTTCAGCAAAGGTAGTATAGCCCAGTGAATTTCCGGCAGCATCTAATTTTACCAGCGTGATCCGGTAACCGATTTTTGTGCTTCGGTTCCAACTGCCATGCTCGGCTATAAAAACCTGGTTTTTGTATTCTGCGGGAAATTGATCTCCGGTATAGAATTTCATACCCAGAGGTGCTACATGTGGACCAAGTTCCTGAACAGGGGCAGTGAAATTTTCGCAAGCTGTCTGATCTCCATTTTCAGGATCAGAGATTGCTTCACCATGGCAAAATGGAAAACCAAAATGCGCAGCTTCTTCAGACAAACGATTGAGTTCACAAGGAGGTAGGTCATCGCCCATCCAGTCGCGTCCATTGTCGGTAAACCAAAGTTCCCCGCTTTGTGGATGCCAGTCAAAACCAACCGTATTGCGCACACCATGAGCAATTATTTCCGGTTCGGAATTTTCGTTTTCAATCCTGGTGATACTGGCGAAAATCGAGTCTTCTTTCAGGCAATTGTTGCAGGGCGATCCTACGGGAACATAGAGCTTTTCGTCCGGGCCAAATGCTATATACCGCCAACCGTGACTGTTATTGTCGGGAAAAACATCCGAATACAGTTCAGGCTTACCCGGATTATCCAGATTGGATTCAATATTCCGCAATACCAGAATTTCTCCCACAGCAGAAATGTACAGATCACCATTTTTGAAAGCCACACCCACAGGCATATTTATGTTTTCTGCCAGCCCCCATTTTTTATCGACTTTAAAATCTCCGTTATTGTCTTTTAGTGCATAAACTTTGCCTTCGTGCCTACTTCCTACAAATATAGTCCCTTCATCTCCCAGGCACATGCCCCTTGCATTTTTAACATCATCGGCATAAATGCTTATGTTAAATCCTTCCGGAAGCTTTATGAATGATAGATCAGAGGAGAATTGCTCCATATTTTTATTTCCGCAAAAAGCAAAAAGTAAAATTTGCAGGGAAAGCAGACACAGTAATATGTTTCGTATTTGTAAAGCTTTCATTTTTTCAAATTTAATCAATCGAACACTTTTATTTGTAACCCTTTGTCTTGTAATCCGTAGAATCAGCTATCAATTGCATTTTAAAACAAAACCTTAGGCTATGAAAAAATTCCTACTCTTTTCTCTTGGAGCATTCTTCTTTGCTTTGTTACACGCATGTTCCCTTGAGAATGACATTATAAAACCGAATTGTCAATTGTCTGAACCGGATTTGGTTGACAAGTGGTGGAAAAGCAATGATCAACTGGTTGAATCAATGCCGGTAGTCATGTTTAGGAGAAATAGTACAATGCAAATAAAAGGCTCTGATGATGAGTTGAAATACAGCATTGAGCATTGCAATAAGATAAATGTTGAAAATTTAACACAAAGTACTTTCAACCGATTAACTGTTGTACGCATGACACCGGATGAAGTGATTATGCGTATTGACGACAGCGAAAAAGTGATATTCACCAGGGTAGAATAATTAATTTGGAATAAGTATAAATTTGTAAGCGGGCTTTTGCCCGCTTTTTTTGTTTGTGGTTTATATATTTATCAATGAAGTTCAAGTTTTCTGATAATGAATGAGACAAAGCTCTTTAATGCATTTGAGGCGGTTTATGGCCGGGATGCAGCTTTAGGTAAAAGGTGTTTTTTTGCACCGGGAAGAGTTTGTCTATTAGGGGAACATTTAGATTACAACAATGCAGTGGTATTGCCTGCTTCTATAGCCCTGGGAATTTCAGCTGTTTATCGCCCAACACTTAATCATGTGCTTTGCATATCCTCATTACAGCAGGAAAAAGAAATGATTATTGATCTGGAATCACCGATTGTGTATCAGCAAGGCAATGAATGGGGGAATTATGTGCTGGGTGTGTACAGGTCATTTGCTGAAAAGGGATGGAAATTGAGCGGTGCTGAAATTTTGTTTCACAGTGATTTGCCTGTGGGAGCAGGGCTTTCATCTTCAGCAGCACTTACTGTGCTCACAGCTTTTATTCTCAATACTGTACTTAAAGCTGATTACACTAAAAAGAAGCTGGCGGAAATTTGCAGGAAAGTAGAAAACGACTTTATTGGAGTCAATTGTGGATTGATGGATCCACTGGCCATTGCCCTGGGTAAAAAGGATTACTTGATATCGCTCGATTGCGCTACAGAAGATTTCGAATATATTCCACTGGATTTGGCCGCCCATTCCTGTGCACTTGTGGTTTTTAATACCAATAAAAGCAGGGAACTTGCTGCCAGTGCTTTTAATGAACGTGTGGAAGAATGCCAAAATGCTTTAGAACAGATTTCGAATAAAAAAGGGGAGCTTTTGCAATGGAGAGACATTGGGCAGGATGCATTGAATTTACTCGAAGATCCTACACTTAAAAAGAGAGGAAGACATTTGCTGACTGAAATACAACGCGTATCAGAAGCTGAAGAATTACTGAAAAAAGGGGAGCTAAAAGCCTTTGGACAATTAATGACACAATCTCATCGCTCGTTGAAAGATGATTTTGAAGTGTCCTGTCCTGAACTGGATTTTTTTGTAGAAAGTGCTATAAAAGAGGCGGGCTGTATGGGCGCAAAAATGACCGGGGCAGGGTTTGGCGGTTGTGCTATTGCGCTGATTGCCCAAAAGCAAGTGCCACAATTTATGCAGCATATAGAAAAAGCCTATTATGTCCAAACCGGCCTGCAAGGGAAAGCATTTGTTACCACTATTGATGAAGGGGTTCGTGAGCTTTGTGAGTAATGCGGGTTAAGGTATTCAATGCTTGGTTTTTTCTTAACCAAACTAAAAAGCTTTAATCTCCTTAAATTTGCCCAAAAACTGAGAATATGCTGGGATTGAAATTGCCTACTGATCCGCGCTGGGTGAATCTGGCGGAAAAAAGCCTTACTGAAATATTTACCGATCATGCCTATTGCGAACAGAAAGCAGCATCTACCTGTATTTCGCTTATTCAACTCTTTCCTGAAAAAACAGCATTGGTAGAAAAAGTGGCACCCCTTGTCACAGAAGAGTGGGGGCATTTCAGAATGGTTTTGCACGAATTGAAAAAACGGGGGCTGCAACTGGGCTTTCAACGCAAAGATGAATATGTGCAGCAATTGCTCGCTTCTCAGAAAAAAGGAGGTTCGCGTGATGATAAGCTGATGGAAAAGCTCCTGACAGCAGCATTGATAGAAGCCAGGAGTTGCGAGCGTTTCAGAGCCTTGAGTACCCAATTAGAAGATGCCGAACTGCGACAGTTTTATCACGAATTTATGGTGGCTGAAGCCGGACACTATCGCTTGTTTATTGATTTGGCAAGGATGTATTGTGGCACGGAAAAAGTCAATCAGCGCTGGAAAGAATACCTGGAAAAGGAAGCGGAAATAATCAACGCCCTGGAAATGCGCGGTGATCGGGTGCATTGATGTTTTTACGGATTAATTCAATCGCAAAACCTTTTTAGTCTTGTAATCGCCATTATTTATGCGCAATTGCAAAATATAAACACCCGAAGGCACGATATCAGGGCTGAGCTCCCAGTTTTCCGAACTGTTGTCGATATTCCACTTTCCGATTACCCTGCCGTTGAAGTCTATCAGCCTGATCCATTCCGGGCGCAGTGAAATTCTTTCTGGAAGAGCAATCTTCATTGGAGCACTTCCTTCAGCAAATCCAAGTGTGTTGATGTAATCAAAATCACATTTTTCAATTAAAACCATCATTTCGACAGTATTGAAACGCCCGTCAGACGCACGTACTTCTAACTCATAAATGCTATTCTTAATAGGAGAGACAACTGGTACTGTCTGGTTTTGATAGATCAGTTTAGTGGAATTTTCACTCCATAAGTAACTGTATGTTGAATCTATTTTAGATTCATCCATAAGCGACACAGACTCTCCTGCACATATTTTTTTGTCATCCAGTTTAGGCAATGCTATTGAATTGTCTTTGCGAAGGCAGGCATTTATCAAAAATTCAGAATCCGTCAATCCGTATTCATTCAGAATATTGAAAATGCTACAATAATGGGCTCCGCTGAATAATATTGTATCTGCCTGTAAAATAAGGTTTCCAGCATTTATCATTTTCATGTTTTCGTATAAAGAATAAATAACCTGAACCATTATAGCATCGGCAGCATTCTTGCCAATTTCATTTTGGATACGCATCATAGCTGAAGAAAGTATTTCTCCATTCAGGTGATAGCTACTGACCATATCATCGGGATATTTTTTTGTGCTTTGAGCGCTGCGCCCCGACCAAAATTCATTGTGGCCGTCCCAGGTAAAGACATCAAACCATCGGAAAACATTGTCTGCTTTGGAATAAGAAACCGCAAAATAATCGCACAGCCCCTCATCTATTCCTGTGCGATCAAAGCCGGAATTCGTGAATGGTGCAGCCGCGTGCGAGAGGTAATGCCCGTATTCATGCACTACTACGTTTGCATCCTCCGCATCATCTATGCCACCTTCACCAAAATAAATTTTAGGAGGATTCATGGGTGAAAAAATGCTTTGGTCATCAGTTTTTCCATTGGCATCTACTTCAACTTGATCAATGAGCAAGTTATTAAAACCAAGAGATTCAATATGCTTTGCAAATCGCTGAATATGATAATAAGTATTTACTGCTTCAAATGAATTTTGTCCCCTGGTAAAATTGAAATTTGGATTGTTAGGAGCAGGAGGGGCAATGTTTGGTGAGCCCAAGTCTTCTATTTTAAGAAAATTACTTTGTAAGTGATAAGTCCCGGTTAAGCTGTTATGAAATACATCTATTGTGACATTTTTAAGTTCATTCGTCAATGCAGGGTTGTCCCAATCGTTGCTATCTATATAATCTCCACCATAATAGGTTTCTGCCGAGCTAACTGGGTCGGGAAAAAATACAGTGGCATTTGCCGTAGCCCTGCTGCCTTGATAACTGTTGAGGTCTTTTTCTGAGATGCTTTGACCCTGGGCATTAACAAGCCATTCACTGAAGTATGCTTCTTCAGGATCATTAACATTGATCTTTAGTACAGCCTGTAATTGTCCATTCCAAAAAAGCCAGGTTGGAGTAATATCCAATTGTTCAATTGTCCAGTTTTTATCGGAAAGCCATTGTTGCACAATTGCTCTTTCATCCAGGTTTCCGGGTTCTGTGGCTATTGCTTTTAGTTCATTCGGGATTGAAAAAAAACCGTTGCTGTAGGAAAGTATTTTGCCGTTTTTCTGATAATTGATTTTGAATTGCGCCCCGTAAACAGGATATCCCTTGTAGCTTTGCTGTGTGAGTATGTGAATGCTGTGTGCATTGCTTCTTTTGGCAAGCATTGTCAGTGTTTCACCCTCAGCTAAATTGATTAATTCATCACTGATATATTGTAGTACAAATTTGTCGTTTTCAGGATTGGGTAACTTTTCATTTTTTGGAAACTCCAGTTTTACAATGCGCTTATAAAAAAATGGCAGACCGGTTGCGTGTGCTTCAGGCTGGTGTTTTGAAGTAAGTAGTAGAGGAATTAATAGAAAAAAAATAAGTATAAATGTCTTGTTCATAGCATGGCTCTTAATCAACAAATGTTTCCTTAATAATTGATTTGCACATCCTGATTTCTTTGCTTGATATTTTTCCTAATTTTTTGATCACCCGAGTCTTGTCAATACTTCTTATTTGATCTAAAACTACCCACCCAATCTGATTGTTATGCAAAACCCTAACTCTTGTTGGGTAATTTCTGCCTCTGGTGATCATTGGTGCAATTGTAATCGTTCTCAAGTTATCATTTTATTATTAATCAAGGCCTGGTTTTCTTGATTTCACTACCCTTGGTTGGGTTTAGATTCACCAAAACAATATCGTATTGTTTCAATTCCATTCTTCAAAATCTTCATCATCAAAAACATCCTCCATTAGTAATTTATCGTCCTTGTTTTCATGTTGTTCCTTGAAAGCTTTATCCCATCCTTTACGGGGTTCATCAATAGGTTTGAGAATTATTTGACCTTTTTCAAAAATGATTTCAACCTGATCCTTGATATTGTATTTTTCAAGGATTGATTTTGTGAACCTGATCCCTTTTGAATTGCCAATTTGTATGATTGAAATTTCCATTGATTATAAATTAAGGTGTAATTACAAAGTTATTACATTTTTTTAGCTATCATTAATTTTCTTGTGCAATTTCCGGGGTGAATAGTCTGCAAGAATCAAGTTTAATACAATTTTTCTAAAAAATCTGTTCAAATTCAGTTTGAATTGGCATCCAACATATCACAGGTTTCTTTGTCCAACTCTGTTTCAATGGTATAATGCTGAAAAGGGTATTTGCCCAGGATTTCTTTCAATTGCTTTTTAATATCGATGATTTGATTGGGATCGGAAATGTTTTTGAGTTTTACATGGGTAGTAAAAACATGGTTTTCGCCTTCCAAGGACCAAATATGGGTGTGGTGTAGCGAATCTATGTTCTCAATTTTCATGATTTCAGCCTCTATTTCCTGTTGATTGATGTCCTCAGGCTTTTTCTGCAGAAATATATACACGCTTTCTTTCAGTCGTTTGATCACATTCCACAGAATATAAATAGTGATCAAAAGTGAAAGTGCAGGATCCAGGTAATTGATTTCTTTAAACAACAATACAATACCCACAATCAAAACAGCCACCCAGCCCAACACATCTTCCAACAGGTGCAGGGATACTACTTTTTCATTCATGGATTTTCCACCGCTGAGTTTCCAGGCGGCATAGCCATTTACAGCTATACCAAAAATGGCAAACAAGATCATGCCTTGTGCATTGCTCGCCTCAGGTTCAAGTATGCGACTGATGGCTTCATTGATGACAAACACCGAACCGAGGATTAAAACCAAACTGTTGATCACAGCTCCCAGAAGGGAAAAGCGCGCATAGCCAAATGAAAATTTTTCACTGGCTCCTTTTTTTGACTTTTTGTTGAGATACCAAGCTATTCCTAATGAAAGGCTATCGCCCAGGTCGTGAATCGCATCGGAGATAATGGCGATACTATTGACATACAGTCCGCCAACTATTTCAAGGATAGTAAATCCGAAATTGAGGAAAAAGGCGATTTTCAGATTCTTTCCGGATGCTTCCTTAAGATCATGCTGGTGATGGTGCCCCATAAGCATCTAAAATAAATATCTTTTAGTCAAAAGCCTGAATTAACTCAAGTCCACTTCTTTAATGGCCTTTTTAAAGTGGATTAGCATCTCATCCGTGAAATCCAAATGTGTCACAAAGCGGAAAAAACCCTCGCCCATAGGAATGCCCAAGATATTTTTGGCTTTCATTTTTTCAAGGAATAATGTCCCTTCTGCTTCAGTTTCGGTTTTGAAAATCACAATATTGCTCTCCACCGGGATCACTTCTTTGATAAATTCCTTTTGCAACAATTCCCGTTCAATAGCTTTGGCTTTCAGGTGGTCTTCTTCCAAACGATTTACATGGTGGTCTAAAGCATATATTCCAGCAGCAGCAAGGTATCCGGCTTGTCGCATTCCTCCACCAAATACTTTTCTGAACCTGCGCGCTTCGTGAATAAAATCCTTATTGCCCAACAGCAATGAACCTACCGGAGCGCCAAGCCCCTTAGAAAGGCAAATGGAAATGGAATCCACGGCAGTGCCATAATCTTCAGGTCTTTCATGATTGGCCACTATGGCATTGAAGAGCCGTGCACCATCCATATGTAGTTTCAATCCATTTTTTCCACAGGCTTTGCGTATTTCCCTTATTTCATCAATATGATATACTACACCACCGGCCTTGTTTACCGTGTTTTCTACACAGACTAATTTTGTCCTGGGGAAATGTACATTCTCAGGGCTTACGCGATTGGCAATATCCTGCGGGAAAATCTTTCCCCTGTTGTTCCTGACCAATTTTACCGATACTCCCGAATTGAACATCATACCTCCGGCTTCATACACATAAATATGCGACAACTCGTGGATGATTACTTCAGTGAGTGCTTCGGTATGGGTTTTCACCGCAATTTGATTGGTCATGGTGCCGGAGGGACAGAATAAACCTGCTTCAACGCCAAACATTTCAGCCGCTTTTGCTTCCAGCTTGTTTACGGTAGGATCCTCGCCAAAAACATCATCGCCTACTTCTGCATTGTGCATGGCTTTCAGCATCCCGGGCGTTGGACGGGTTACCGTGTCGCTTCTGAGGTCAATTGTTTGGTTCATTGCGTTAATCCTGTAAGAATTTCATTAAAAAAATGAATGATCAAGGCCGGTTTAAACAGTACCGGAAATATAAACCCAAAGACAGCTCCAAAAAAATGTGCATAGTGCCCGATATTATCGCTGCCTTTTTTAGCCATATAGGCCGAATAGGCCAAATATAAAATACCGATTACAAAACCGGGAATGGGGAAGAATGGGAAAAATATAAAAACAATACCTGCCCAGGGATTGATCAGTATAGAGGCAAATACCACTGCGGATACTGCTCCCGATGCACCCAGACTGGCGTAATGCGGATTGTCCTGATGCAGAAAATAGGAATATACCTCTGACAATGCAATGCCAATAATATACATAGCGAGATAAAGCCATTTTCCGGCCATCCCAAAAATTTCCCCGAAATAATACTCTGTAGATGTGCCAAAGGAATAGAGTACAAACATATTGAATATCAGGTGCATCCAGTTGCCATGTATCAATCCCGAGGTGAGAAAACGGCTGTATTCTCCGCGCCTTTTTATGGTGTAGGGAGAAAAGATCATTTTTTGCATTGTGCCTCTGTTGTTGAAGGCACTAATAGAGCTGATTACAGTCAATGCAATAATAATAGTCGTAAGGTTAATATTCATATCAATCGTTGTGGTAAGGTTCTTTGTTTATAATGCTAAATGCGCGGTAAAGTTGTTCTAAAAAAAGTATTCTAATGATTTGATGCGAGAAGGTCATTTTAGAAAGGGAAAGCCTGGCATCTGCCCGCTGATATATTTCCGGAGCAAAGCCAAATGCCCCGCCTACCAGAAAGACCACTTGTTTTTTACTGCTTTGCATCCATTTTTCTACTTGAGTGGCAAAAGCTCTTGAATCGTAATTTTTGCCCGATTCATCCAGTAAAACCAAAAGATCCTGAGGCTCGAGTTTGCTCAATATTATTTCTGCTTCGAGACGCTTCAATTGTGCAGCAGGAATTTTGCTGTTGGATTTTTTCAATTCTTTTTCTTCCCTGCTGAAATTAATATAATGCCCAATCCGTTGCTCATATTTTTGCAGCAGCGACTCAATGTTTTTGTCACTTTTACCAATCACCCAAAGTGAAAATTTCATGATAGCGGAATTGAAAAATTTAAACAGAAATGCAGCAATTTGATTTTGCAGCAAACGGAAGCATTTGGCCATTTTTTGGCGAAATAATGCTAACTTAAAGCGCGAATTTAAGAATACTATTCTTTGCAGCACGAATTCTGTACAATGTGGTTTCAGGAACTGTATTCTTTCTTCAAAAAGTCAATACAATATCAATTTTGAAAAAAAAATTAAACGGAGCAATTAATCAAATGATAAGCAATCAAATTAAACTACTGTTTTTTGCATTTGGAATTTTCATGATTCTTGTTGCTTGTGAAAACACTAAGAAAAAAGTGACAGACCCGCGAGTGCAGCAAATGAGCCGTGCCTGGGTTTATGATAAGGTTGATATAGAAGGCACCGTTTTTCCCGGTGAGCAAATGGGCAGTCCGAGAATGATCTTTTCAGAAGACAGCACTTACAAAATGACTTTTCAAAATATGGCGGATTCCGGCAAATGGTATTTCATTGGAGATACATTAGTCACTACTACTTTTTCCAATCCCGGTGAAGAGGAATATTTGACTATTAAAAGCCTGACTGATTCATTGGTCGTGTTACAGGGAGAGTCCAATGGAAAGGATCTTATTTTAACAATGCGTTCCCTTGAAGAAGAAAAATAAGCAATGGATGAATTGAGTATCAGTATTTTAGGGGCATTATTACTGCTGGGGCTGCTGTTGATTCTAATTGAATTTTTCCTGATCCCCGGAACTACAGTCGTAGGGATAATAGGCAGCCTGATAATGATTGCAGCAGTGGTACTGGCATTTTACAGTCAGGGTACCCGTATCGGTCTTTTGTTTTTAGTTGTTGCATTTATTGCTTCAGGTATTAGTGTTTACAGTGGGTTTAAAGTTTATACTTCTAATAAATTATCGGTAAATTCAGCGATTGACAGTAAAAGCTATTTGCAGGAGGAAACAATAAAGCCCGGAACTGAGGGAGTAACTGTTACCGATCTGCGGCCAAATGGCAAGGCACGATTTGACAAGGAAAAGCTGCAAGTTTATTCCTTGGGAGAATATATAAAGGCGGGAACTGCTGTAGAAGTGGACTCCGTCTATGATCATAAAATTTTTGTAAAAAGTAAAACAAGTTAAATTATGGAAGCTTTGGTATTGATTCTCACAATTGTGGGTGTAATAATAGGGGTTTTGGCCTTTTTCTGGCTGGTGCCGCTTGGATTGTGGTTTTCAGCCACTTTGTCGGGAGTAAGTGTATCGCTTATTCAATTGATTTTAATGCGTTGGAGACGTGTTCCGCCTTCTGTGATTGTAAATGCAATGATCACATCCAAAAAAGCAGGGCTAGATCTTTCCCGCGATGATCTGGAGGCGCATTATCTTGCTGGAGGACGCATTGTTCCTGTCGTAAATGCATTGGTTTCTGCCGATAAGGCCAATATTGATTTGGACTTTAAAGCGGCCACAGCAATTGATTTGGCAGGACGTGATGTGTTTGAGGCGGTGCAAATGTCGGTGAATCCCAAAGTGATAGATACTCCGCCCGTAACGGCTGTAGCCAAGGATGGTATTCAGTTGATTGCCAAGGCCAGGGTAACGGTTCGCGCCAATATCCGCCAATTGGTAGGTGGTGCCGGTGAAGAAACGGTGCTTGCCAGGGTAGGAGAGGGCGTAGTTTCCTCTATTGGTTCTGCTGCCTCGCACAAGGCGGTGTTGGAAAACCCCGATTCCATTTCCAAGGTGGTATTGGCCAAAGGTTTGGATTCAGGAACTGCATTTGAAATCCTCTCCATTGATATTGCGGATGTGGACATAGGGAAAAATATTGGAGCCGTGCTGCAAACAGATCAGGCACAGGCCGATAAGAAGATTGCACAAGCCAAAGCTGAAGAGCGCAGGGCAATGGCCGTAGCCGAAGAACAGGAAATGAAAGCCAAAGCACAGGAAGCACGTGCCAATGTAATTCAGGCCGAAGCCGAAGTGCCTAAAGCAATGGCAGAAGCTTTTAGAAGCGGTAATCTCGGTGTAATGGATTATTATAAAATGAAGAATGTAGAAGCAGATACTGGAATGAGGGATTCTTTTGCCAAAGGTGAAGACAGCGAAAGAAAACAGCAGGACAGGGATAATATCGATGAGGACGAGGATAAATAGTCCTTTCTGATTTTAAATATTCAAAGGTGGCTGGGCTTATGCTCAGCCACCTTTATTTTTTTGATCTGATTTTATGGATCGCTTTTAATAAGAGTATAGAGGTGTGTTTTCAATTTAATTTCATAAATTTGCAGCCGCTTTGGCTCTGTAGCTTAACTGGATAGAGCATCGCACTACGGATGCGAAGGTTCGGGGTTCGAATCCCTGCAGAGTCACAGATGAGCAAAAGTCCAGATCGAAAGGTCTGGACTTTTTTCATTTAAAATACACTATAAACTTGTTTATAAAGTGTATTTAAAATGAAAAAATTAATCTGCGCCAGCAGATTGGACTTTTGCTTTGACAATGGAGTCAAAGGGATCATGAAATAATCCCTGCTAAACTTGTTTATAAAGTGTATTTAAAATGAAAAAGTGAATGTGCGCCAGCAGATTGGACTTTTGCTTTGACAATGGAGTCAAAGGGATCATGAAAT
>JBBDNB010000042.1:0-21625 GCA_040877935.1 Chitinophagales bacterium | reverse complement strand
AATCCCTGCTAAACTTGTTTATAAAGTGTATTTAAAATGAAAAAGTGAATCTGCACCAGCAGATTGGACTTTTGCTTTGACAATGAAGACAAAGGGATCATGAAATAATCCCTGCAGAGTCACTCACTTTGCCACAGCCCTTCCCTTCATCCCTTCATCTACCAACCAAGCCACAAACTCAGCAAAAGGTTTAATATCCTGATCCACACTAGCAGCTTCTAATGCTTCCATATAGCGATCTCTTTCCACTACCGGGATAACAGTCCATGGATAACCACCAGAAGCAAGCATGACATTCATCAGAAATCGCCCCATTCGTCCGTTGCCATCCATGTAGGGGTGGATAAACACAAAAATAAAGTGTCCTAAAACAGCACGCACACCGGCATGTTCTTCTTTTTCCAGTAATTCAAAAAGTAGGGGCATAGCATCTCTAACTCCATTTTTGTTGATAGGCTTGTGTTTTGAATTCCCGATATACACTTGATTGGTTCTATATCCAGCTAAATCGGAAGGTTTTAAAATTCCAACATTTACGCTAGGAGCAAATAATTCACGGTACCAGTCACCATGTTCCTGATCAGCAATAGCACCTGCATTTTCTCCTTTTAATATCTTTTTAATGCTTTTTTTAACAGCATTAAAGGCTTGCCAATAACCTCTGGCAGCCATAGCGTCTTTTTGTTGTCGGTCTGCTTCATTTTCTTTAGCGTCCCAAGAACCCAGCCTCACGCGCTCAATTAATTCAGGAGTTACCCGGTATTTTTCAATAGATAAGGAATGGTATGCATCCGTTGTGTAGATTTCCTCCATCTTTGTAATATATCCGTCTATATCCCTTGGAAGTCCAAGTGGTTCTGGAAAGACATCAATTACTTCTTTTCGCATTTTATGCCATAGTAATCGAATACGGTTCACATAAGGTGACTTTTCACGCGCATCCAATGCAATTGGCGTTTCTTCTTCAAATGGATCCGTTTCTCTCACATCATAGCCTGCAGATTTCATGGTCTTCAAAATCTCGTTGGCAATTTTCTCTTGTCCCAAATTACGATACGCACCTACCAATCTACCTGCAATGGTAGAATGCCCTCCATCTAATAACCTCTCTAATAACTCAGAAGCATCACGAATCAATAATAATGCTGTTCGCGTATCTGTAGGATTCGTACGAAATATTGACTGTTGCGAATGAATAATCGCAGAAGGGAGATTGACCATCCGTATGCCTTCCTTCATTTCAATCTCAGCCTTATCCGGCAGTGTTGATTTCATCACAAACAAGGATGTTTTGAACAACAGTTCAACAGGCATATTATTCCCTTTAGTTGATCGAATAATGAGCTGATGTGGTACGGATGTGTTACCTGCATGTATGAGCAGTGACTGTTCAGCGGAAATGCAATAATCGGCTCCATAACGGTCTTTTAAATATCGGGAGCAAAACCCCCAAAATGAAGTGAACCAAGAAGTACTGTCTCCTTGTGGTTCATCAATGGGAGCAATAATGAACCAACCCCGAATGACTTCACGTATAAATCCATTAGTAAGCAGTCTTTCCCTGTGAACACGTGAAAGATCATCTGTTTTAATTCCTACAATACCACTGTCTTGTAGTTCCTTCAGCTTTTCTAATGATTCCGCTAATTTCTCTCCGGGCCTTGCCATATTGTTGTGCTTGTCTTATTATTAAACGCTGGTTCATTATTATTATTTAGTGTTGTTCTATTTTTATTATTTAAAGGTGTGTTATTGTTATTATTTAATGCGAATATACAAGTAATAACCTGAAATACAATGAGATAATTGGATAAATAAGACCTGCTTCTGTAGCTGTTTACCTTAATAATCTAAGCTCTTAAATAATTATCGAACTCAGTTTCTTAGTAATTTTTTTAGTCTGGTTAAATAGGCTTGTTCGTAATTGCGTTTCAACTGATCAGACAAATACGAGCTATTGATTAAGCGAAGTACTTTTTCTTTTTTAGAGGTCAATGATGAAAAAATATTGCTTACTTGTTTTTCATTAATGCCTGATATTTCACCTAGTTTGTAAAATTGCTCGTGTAATTTACCTTTCGTTTCTACTGGAGGAAGCAATCCCTCATCTAGGGCAAAATCTTTGTCTTGAATATGAATGCGGCTGTTCAATAAATCATAAGCAGGACTTAATTTAAAATCGCCCAATTGAGTTTCTATTAATGAGAAATTTTTGAAATGGGCATCGCCATTGGAAAACAGATAATTGAAAAGCATCAACCTAAATAGCTTTGGCGCTTCTATGTTATATGCAGGAACGAATTTTTTCATGATATCAAACAAATCAGCATAATTCCCCTGGTACTTGTAGTTTTCTCCATGTGTTTGAGGAGTGCGCCCAGCTAAGGATGAAAAATCTTCTTGCGCCCATTTACTTCCATCATCTTTAACATCGAAGCGTTTGGTGATATAGGCTGGCGCTCCATTTTTAAAGAAAATAAGCGCATTTTCAGCAGTCTCTATATCAAATACTTGCCGCGCAATTTGCATAGTTAAGTGTTCATTTGCAGGCATAGCTTCCCGGTTTTTTCCGGCACCTGGCTGGGGCTTAAGAATGTACTGTCCTTGTTCGCCCTCTTCTATGAGCCTGAGTTTGTTTTTATCCAATAAAACGGAGAACTTTTCTTGTACACCTGAAATAGATATCCTCTTTTGGTTCTCTTCAAACATTTCATCTGTGGCCTCATTGCTGGCGGGAGAGTTATAAGGTAGAAACGGACTTACTTTTCTTCCATTAAAAACTCGTTTTAAAGCCGTAGCTGAATAGGAGTTGCAATCTTCTTTTAATGTTCCCGGACAATATTTAATATCAGGCAAACTCATTTTTGGTCAATTTTTATGATTCTAACAGCTCCTATGGTGTCATATTTGGCAGTAGTTAACAATATGCCAAAATGGTCATTTTTATCTATTCTCTTGCTAAAGCATACCGTTTGTTTGTTGGAACCTTCTGGCAACATGTTGAAGAAAAAAGGAAACAAATGTTCTGAATGATATTCCTGCTGGTTTTTAGGAAGTGTGAGACTAATAGCGGGCTTGTTTGCTGCATTAAACCAGTTTTCGTGGTAGCGAAAAACAAAAGAACCATCATCTAATTGTTTCAACAGCCCGGCCTCTTCATTTTTATAAATTACCCTTGCCTGTCTCATTTATCGGGGTTTATTGTTTTAACTTGCAGCCTTAGTTCTAAACCCAGTGCATCTGACAGTTTGCCAATAGTTTGCAAAGTGGGGTTGCCCTTGCCACTTTCAAATTGTTTTAAGGTTCTAAGACTCACGCCAGATAATTCTGCCAGCGTTTCTTGATTTACCTGTAGCATTTCCCTGCGTGCTTTTATGCTGTAAATAAGTTTTGTAAAGTGCATTATATTGCTCTATTTGTAATGAAAGTACAAAATAAACTTAAGAAAAGCAATGAAAAGTGTGTTTTACTGCACTTTTCGAATTGAATTGACTATTGGTAAAGGAAATACAGTTGTAAGTGCATTGTATTGCACTTTTATCATCTCTTATTAAGCGCGGGGAGAGGCTGCTTGGACTTTTTTAAGGAGTTGTTTTTTTTACCAAAAATAGTTGCTGTATATCTTTAAATGAGAAAACACTTGGTGATTCGCGATTCGCGAATCAAGAATTCCAAGGGTCAATAATGGTTTCAATTGGTTTCCTGTAAACGCGGAAATGGTATTTATCAGTTGTCAGAAGTCAACTCTTTAGCAATCAGCTCTGCTTGTTTCAAAACTGTTTCAGTAGCTAATTTCTGCATGTCTGGTGGATAACCGTATTGTCTTAAAGTCCGTTTGATGATTACTTTCAATTTTGCTCTTACACTTTCTTTTATTGTCCAGTCGATGGATGCGTTTTTCTTAACTCTTTCAGTCAGAATTACTGCCAGTTCTCTCAACTTGTCTTGCTGCATGAGTTGTTTGGCACTTTCATTATTTGCAACCGCTGTATAAAAAGCATATTCAAAGTCAGAAAGCCCAAGGGTTTTGGCTTCGCTGTCCATGTTCACGATTTCCTTGCTGAGATTGATGAGTTCTTCCATCACTTCGGCAGCAGTCAAAATCTTGTTGTGATACTTTTTAATAGAGTTCTCCAACATTTCTTTGAGAGACTTACTCTTTACCAGGTTCTTTTTAGAACGTGCTTTTATTTCGTCATTGAGGAGCTTCTTTAAAACTTCAAGGGCAACATTTTTATGCTCCATTCCTTTCAGTTCCGACAAAAAGTCTTCTGATAAAATAGAAATATCCGGCTTCTTAATTCCGGCAGCATCAAACACATCAATTACCTGTTCAGAAACTAAGGCTTGGTCAATGACTTGTCGAATGGTTGTCTCGATTTCTTCATCTGTTTTTCCTGAGCTGTTCCGATAGCTATCGGAATCAAACTTGGCCAAACGGGCTTTTACTGCCTGAAAGAAGGACACTTCATCTTTCACGTCCATTGCTTGTTCATGTGGAACTGCAATTGCAAAGGCTTTCGATAGAGCCGTTACTTCAGTGATGAATCGTTTCTTGCCATCTTCCAATCCGAGAATGTGTTCTTCGGCTGCTAAAATCATGGAAAGCTTCTTATTGGTTTCTGCCTGGAAATAATCCTCATAAGGGAACCCACCCCGGTCTTCGACCACCCCTCCAGAGGAGGGGATTTCATTGAACATTTGAGAAACGACTTCCATTTTTTCAAGCATCAACTTCACCGCTTGGTCTTGGGCTATTGTTGGGTCTCCTTTTCCTCCTGCATCTGAATAGAAGGAGAGTGCCTTTTTCAAATCGGAGGCAATTCCCAAATAATCGACTACCAAACCACCGGGTTTGTCTTTGTAAACTCGATTTACCCGTGCAATGGCCTGCATCAGGTTGTGGCCTTTCATGGGCTTGTCAATGTAAAGCGTGTGCAAGCTGGGTGCGTCAAATCCTGTGAGCCACATATCGCGAACGATCACCAGTTTCAATTCATCTTCTGGGTCTTTCATTCGATCGGCAAGGGCCCTGCGCTGTTGCTTGGTGGTATGATGTTTGGCGATCTTCGGACCGTCAGAAGATGCAGAAGTCATTACTACTTTAATCACACCCTTATCCAAATCATCTGAATGCCAATCCGATCTTATCTTGATGATTTCATCATACAATTCAGCGGCAATTCTTCTGGACATAGCCACGATCATTCCCTTGCCTTCAAACACTTCCTGTCGATGGTTGAAGTGCTGAATAATGTCATTGGCAACATTTTTAATTCGGTTTTCACTACCGATCAAGGCTTCCAACTGCGTCCATTTGGCTTTGGCTTTTTGGGTTTCGGAGAGTTCTTCACCTTCCAGTTCGGCATCCAATTCCTCCACCAGTTTTTTACCTTCTTCGCTCAGATTGACTTTAGCCAATCGACTTTCATAATAAATCCGAACGGTTGCACCATCCTCAACTGCCTGGGCAATGTCATACACATCAATGTAATTTCCGAAAACCGCAGGTGTGTTGACATCAGTGCTTTCGATAGGTGTTCCCGTAAAGCCAATATAGGTAGCGTTCGGCAAGGCATCCCGCATATATTTGGCAAAGCCATACACTATTTTCTTGCCGATCACATTGCCTTGCTCGTCTTTATCATCTACTGTTTTGGCTTTGAAGCCGTATTGCGTTCGGTGTGCCTCATCAGCGATCACCACTACATTTTCCCTTTCAGAAAGGGTTTCATACACATTGCCTTCATCAGGCTGGAATTTTTGAATGGTGGTGAAAATCACACCACCGGAAGCTACTTTTAATCTTTCCTTCAGGTCTTCCCGGTTTTCAGCTTGTTTGGGTTCTTGTCTTAGCAACTGAGTAGAAGAAGCAAAGGTATCAAAGAGCTGGTCGTCCAAATCGTTACGGTCGGTAATGACTACAACCGTTGGATTGTCCAAAGCCAAAACGAGTTTTCCTGTAAAAAACACCATAGATAGTGACTTTCCACTGCCTTGTGTGTGCCACACCACACCGCCTTTTCGGTCTCCTTTGGGTTGTGTTTTCACACCCGGAACGCCATAGCTTTCGGGCGATTCCATGAAATAATCTTCTTCACCGGAATTCCAATTTGAACGATTCCCCTCCTGGGAGGGGTTAGGGGTGGGTTTTTCCTCCTGGGAGGTTCTAGGCTTTGGTTCTCCCTTCTGATAGGTTCTAGGTGTGGGTTCCCTTCCCACCAAATAATCTCTATGATCTTCAATCCAATACTGAATGCTCAATAGCACATTGCGCATGTTCTTTTTCACCTCTATGTCACTAAAGCGCAAAAATCGAACACCCAATGATTCAAGACGTTGTTGTCTTTTTTTATCTTTAGTTGCAACTTCTTCAAAGTCATGGCTATTCCCATCTATTTCTATAGCCAACATTAAATCCTTGCTATAAAAATCAACAATGAATTCATCTATAGGACGCTGTCTGTCAAAATCAATGCCCAACATTTTCTTTTGCTTTAATTCATTCCACAAAAGAACTTCTGAGAGCGTCATGTTTTTCCTAAGCTTTCGGGCAAGCTCTTTTAGCTTGGGATTATATGGAAGTATTTTTCTTCTGAATGTTTGATGATGTTCTTGTTTGTTTTTGTTTGAGCTTAACCCACCCCACCCTTCGGGCACCCCTCCAGGGAGGGGATTTTTGCCCGTAGCCCTTATGGCAGATTCTACCGCTCGATTCACAGCATAGTATTGATGATAAGCTGCCAATTTTTTAACGGTTGAAATGGTAGTAACACCTGTCTTGACGTCCTCCTTTTTGGATTTTTCAAAAACTATAAAATGCCTGATCAGATCCAGAAGGGTTTCTTTATTGAGCATACCTGTAATCAAGGTTTCCATTTGACTTACCAAATGGGATGCTTCTTCTTTGCCATCTGCTGATTTCCAGGCCATGAAACGGCTCATGCCGGAGGAAAGTGTCCCTGCTCTGGCTTCTAAACCATCTGAGATGATGGTGAAAGCATTATAGGTGAACAGGCTCGGAATGGTTTCCTTGTAGGTTTCTATCTGTTTAAAAGCCGATTTAATGGTGGCATTTTCATCTGCTGCATTCTTGAGTTCTATCACTACCAGAGGAATGCCGTTGACAAACAAAATCACATCCGGGCGTTTGTTTATACCATCTTCAACTACGGTAAACTGATTGGCAACAATAAAGTCGTTGTTTTCGGGAGTATTGAAATCAATCAACCAAACCAAATCACCTCTTTGCTGTCCGTCTTTTTGATAGCTGATTTTGATGCCTTCGGTCAACAGGCGGTGAAAACTTTCATTATTCGTAAGTAATTCGGGAGAATTGAGACGCTGTATTTCTTTGATGGCTTCTTCCTGTGCTTCAGTTGGAACGGTGGGATTGATTCTCCTTACGGCTTCTGCCATACGGTTGGTGAGCATTACTTCTTCATAGGAATGACGCATGTCTTGCCCACCCCGCCCTTCGGGCACCCCTCCAGAGGAGGGTGACCCACCCCGGTCTTCGACCACCCCTCCAGAGGAGGGGAATGGGGCGATACTTGGGGCATAGATATACTCATAGCCCAAATGCTCCAATAATTTGATGGCGAAATCTTCTATCGTATTTTCGGTGATTCGGGTCATTATAATTTAAATAAAATAATATACTAGCAATCTAAGTAATCAAATATTTCTTTGAATTTTTTAATGGTTTCTTCACTTATATCAACTTTTTTCTTTTGAAGCAATAAACTTTGGATCATAGTATTAAATTTTGACTTGTTAAAAGTGCTTGCTTTTTCATCAAATAGCTTAGTTATATTTAGCTTTTCATTCGTCTTAAATAAATCCTCAATTGCATAATCAAAATCACTGTTTATGTCTGTGAATGTTGATATATGGTTTTGTATAACTTCCCCAAAAACCTTTTTATATCTTTTTTTAGCCTTTTCACCCCCTCCATTTCCATCAAGTAAAATTTTATAATCCCTTCCCCACGCCATATAAAGTCTTATTACCTGATCATTTCCATCTGCTCCGTTACCAGGGTAGAAATGTAAATGTTTGTATTTATTGTTTAGATAAACTTGATCTATATACTTCAATATGTAAAAATCAAATTTTCCTTCAGTTAAAATAATCCCCGGAATTTTCTCAAGCAAACCTGGTTGATATTCTAGGGCATCTAGTATGGGCTGAAAATAATCTTGTTGTTTAGGATGGGTAGCTACAAATTTTTTATAGGGTATTGCATTTATATTTGTGTTGTTTGTATCAAAATCAAAGCCTCTTTTATAATCTATCGCTTCATTTCTTATGATATAGGCTCCTTCAAGCCATTTAGGATTAATTAAATGATGACTATGAGTTGTATAGATTAGCCTACATTTTGATGAAACTAAATTAGAGAATTTTGCAAGTAATTTCTTTTGTGCAGTAGAATGTAGATTTGAAGCTGGTTCATCCAATAAAAAAATTGTTTCTCCTAAATCAGTTTTTCTATTTTTTCTAAATTCTGTAAACAAAAGAAATGTAAAAAACCATTTAAACCCTAAACTTCTTTCAGATATAAAATATTTTTCTGTTCCTTCTTTGAGCTTAAATTCTAAATAGTAAACATTTCTCTGTTTATTAACTTTAGCACCCTGTTGATTTTTAACCTGTTCTGTTATTTTTTCAGATTTTGCATCAACTGAAAATTCTTTCCCTTTTATATTCATTATATTTTTCCATGCTTCCAATACGACTTTTGAAATTTTAGAACTCATTTTGGACAAGGTATGCTCTAAAGCCTCTTGAACACCTTCTGATGAATCTTTTATTCTATTAATTAAGTGGTCTTCTATAGTTAAATCAATATCTATAGATGATAAAATATCCTGAATTATATCTCTAAACTGCTCTTGCTTTTTGGTCTTTGAAAAATCTTTGTCTAAATATATTTTATTTGGGAAATTGAATAAGAAATCTGGGTAATATAATATTTTGGGAAGTAAATTATCTTCAATATAATCTGCAATTTTCTTCCAGATTTCATTTTGATCATCGATTTCTACAAAATCATCTGATTCTTTATTTTTAATACTTATATAAAGTTCCCATGTATGTTTAGATTTAATGAAATTCGAATTATCAAAAAGACTTTCATTACTGATAGATAATAATTTGATTGGTTTAATGTCTAATACTCCTATAGTTTTAGCAAACTCTTTAATGCGTATATTATCTTCTTTGTTTAATGATAGGTCTCCTCTAACTATCACACTTCCATTAAACTTCAATTTGTCTTTCTTTGGAATCAGCTTATGTTTTTGACTATCAGGTTGGTCTTTATGTAAAAAATTTATCGCCTCCAGTATAGATGTTTTACCACATTCATTTAACCCAACAAGAGTAATAATCTTAGAAGTAGGTTTTTTCTCTAGATCAAGAGTTAAATTTTGAATACCCTTAAAATTCTCAATTTCAAACTTTGTATACTTCATATTTTTTAATTTATACTAATCTAATTATTCAACTCGCACCTCCCTACTCATCAACTTCGGTAGCAGTGTATCGCGCAGGGAGTTGAGCGTGCGGATTTGGGTTTGGTTTGATTTGACCTTGCTGTAAAATTCAGAAACTATTCCATCGAACTTTTCCAAAAAATCACCCTGTGGTATTTCAATTGGCATATTATTTAAAACAGCTGTGGTCATACTTGGCACTGCCGATCCGACATTCATTGATGCTAAATCCTTCTGTTTAATGAACTGGTAAATGAACTTTGCCAAATTTGGTTTCTTCATTATTGTGTAGAACATTGTATCAACAGTCCAAAAGGGTTCATCTACATACATGACATTATTCAATGTTCCTTTTCTTGGAATTAAAACTGATTCTCCTTCAAAAAGTGGCTTTTCAACAGAACGCATAAACCCACCTGAACCGTAAACAGGAATTAAACCCTCCATAAGCTTCTTGTGGTCTTTCCCGTACTTTACTTCGACCAAATCACCCAAAACTCCTTCTTCCCAACTCTCATCCGCTTCCTCCACAAAACACTGCCGAAACAGCGTCTCGGCCATTTGCTCCAAGGTTTGGTTTTGGCGATGCAGCAGGTCTATTTTGTCGTCTAAGCTTGAAAGGACGGAAGCGATGGCGTGTTGTTCTTCTTTTTCTGGAGTAAGAGCATCTATCTTTTCAAAGTCTCCTTTATTCACAATTGGCACAGCAGTACCGTCTCCACCATAAATTCTCAATGTTTCATACAAGTCAACAAGTAGATAGTAAGCGAAATCAGGATTTACAACATCAGCATTTGGAACGATAGAATTAATTTGTTGATTAGTAATTGCTTTTTTTCTATTCATGACAACTTTGCCCATGTCTGAACCGATACAGGTAACCAAGATTGCCCCAACAGGTAAAACTTTGTTTGATAATTTTTCTACACCGTGAGTCGATAATTTCCGAATGCTATCATCTGCCCATTTCCGATAATTACCATAGTCAGAAGGAGTAATAAATAAAGTGTCATCACCCCAATCTTCAGGATTTTTTTTAGACGGTGTTTTACCTGTTACTATAGTTCCAAGATCACCTAATTTAATTTCTCGCCACTCACTCATCACTCCCTCCTTTCAATTTCCCCAAAATATCCTCCGTCATGCTGTCCATTCTCGAAAAAGCAAACCACTTCTTGCCCAGGTCTTTGAGCGAAGCGCCAAAGTGGTACAGCTCTTTTTCATCTAAAATCAAAAAGCGGTCGTGGGCATCTTTGAATTCAATTACTTTAATCTCGGGGTATTGGCTGTTGTATTTTTTCAGGTCGAGTTTTAGCTGCTTGCCGATGGTTTTGGTGTAGATGGTGGCAGTTACGTTCTTGTTTCGCTTTCTCAGTATGGTTAGCACCGTTTCATCCACGTAGTTGTCGATCAGGACAATGCTGCTTTTGGCTTTTTTGGCTAAACCAACAACAAACACATAGGCATCAAAGATTTGACCATCGAAAAAGATACCATGTCTGGGAGGTAAGCTGGCGTTTATTTGCACCTCTATATCATCCATTCGCCCCTTCAGCCCATGAACATTTTCTTCTATCCGGTCCATGCGCTTGGCAATGGAATATCCTTTGAGTAGGTGATCTTTGAGTACCTGGCTTGCCCAGATACGAAATTGCGTACCTCTTTTGGAGTTTACCCGGTAGCCCACTGATAGGATGACATCTAAACTATAGTGCAGCAATTCTCTGCTTACCTCCCGGTTGCCTTCTCTACGAACTGTTCGGAATTTCCGAACAGTTGAATTTTCTTCCAGCTCACCTAACTCAAAAATATGTTTGATGTGCTCGCTGATATTAGCTTTACTACTGTCAAAAAGCTCCACGATTTGTTGCTGCGTCAACCAAATGGTTTCATCTTCAATACGCACTTCAATACGAGAAGTCAACTCATCTGATTGATATAGAACGATCTCGTTTTTACTGTTCATTGCCCAACTTAATTTTATTCAGGTTCTCTTTGATCCGCTCATTCAGATCTGATTCCTCTTTCAACTGTGCCTGAAACTCAGCTTTCAAGCTGCTAAAGCGTTCGGCAAAGTCAAAGTCATCCTCTTCCTCAGCAAGGCCTACGTATCTGCCAGGTGTGAGCACATAGTCCAGTTCGGCTACCCGTTTTTTGGAGGCCGAAGCACAGAAGCCTTTTATGTCTTCGTACCCACCCCGCCCTACGGGCACCCCTCCATCGGAGGGGAATTTGTTGCGCCAATTATGGTAAGTGTCGGTAATCTGATCAATATCTTCGTCTGAAAGCACTTTGGTTCTGCGGTTAATTAAGTGCCCTAAGTTGCGGGCGTCAATAAAAAGTATTTCACCTGTTCGGTTTCTTTGCCCACCCCGGTCTTCGACCACCCCTCCGGGGGAGGGGAATCCTTTCTTATTGCGGCTCATAAACCAAAGAGAAGCGGGAATTTGAGTATTCAAAAACAACTTGGCAGGCAGGTTTACAATGCAATCGATCAAATCGGCTTCTACAAGGGCTTTTCTAATTTCACCTTCTCCGCCACTTTTGGAAGTTAACGCCCCTTTTGCCAAAACGAAGCCCGCTTGTCCGCTGGGTGCTAAGTGGTATAGGAAATGTTGAATCCATGCGTAGTTGGCATTTCCGGTGGGTGGTGTGCCGTATTTCCAGCGTCCGTCTTTGCGAAGTAAATCACCGCTCCAGTCACTCACGTTAAAAGGTGGATTGGCAATGATGTAATCGGCTTTCAGGTCTTTGTGGGCATCATTCAAAAACGAACCTTCATTGTTCCATTTTACTTGAGAACTGTCTATGCCTCTGATGGCCAAATTCATTTTAGCCAATCGCCAGGTGGTTTGGTTGCTTTCCTGTCCGTAAATGGAAATATCATTGATTTTTCCCTGGTGGTCTTCCACAAATTTCTCTGACTGCACGAACATCCCGCCAGAACCACAGCAAGGGTCAAACACACGGCCTTTGTATGGTTCCAACATTTTCACCAATAATTCAACTACGCTTCTTGGGGTGTAGAACTGTCCGCCCTTTTTACCTTCCGCCAAAGCGAATTCTCCAAGAAAATATTCAAACACGTGTCCGAGAATATCTGCACTTCTGGATTTGGTATCGCCTAAGGCGACATTTCCAATCAGATCAATGAGTTCTCCCAAACTGGTCGGGTCCAAATTTTGACGTGCATATACTTTAGGCAGCACGCCTTTTAGAGAAGCATTTTCTTTTTCAATGACATCCATCGCTTCATCCACTGATTTTCCTATGGTCGGTTGTTTGGCTTGCGATTGTAAATAAGTCCAACGGGCTTTTTCTGGCACGAAGAACACATTCTCGGCTTTGTACTCGTCTTTGTCTTCTGGGTCAGCCCCGGCATATTCACCTTCTCCGGCTTTCAGTTTGTCGTAAAGTTCTTCAAAGGCATCCGAAATGTATTTCAAAAAAATCAGCCCCAGTACTACGTGTTTATATTCCGCAGCATCAATATTCTTTCTCAGCTTGTCAGCCGATTTCCATAAGGAGGCTTCAAGTTGTCCTACTGGTTGTTTGGTTAAGGGGTCTTTGCTGTTCTTTTTTGCCATTTATTCTAGTAAAGTTATTAGATGCTTAATTGATCGCTATAAGTGAAAGATTTTTCTAATTACTCTTTTCATTACAATCTCACCTGATTAAATTTTTGTAAATGTCTAAATTATGGTTTTTAATCTGAAAGCTTATTAAATAAATCTTGAAAATATTATTTGGGAATGTTGATAAGGGTGGAAAAATTATCAGGCTTGCATTTTTTGATTAAGTTTATTCTATTGTTGGCCAAAATACCTGCCCGTGAAAAACTTAGCATTTACTTTTGTGTTACTGTTGCCTGCAATTCTTACATCTTCCTGCAAGAAAGAAACCTGTTATGATTGCAGGGCCTATAATTACCTGAGTGGCGATGAACTGGATGCCGAACAGTTGTGTGGAGATACGGATCGGAATAATTATTATAAAGCCTGGAACAAAGCAGAGCGAAATTGGACAGCTGAATGTACTCCGAGGTAATCAAACAAAATTAAGCCCTTAACCTTTCTTTTTTCTGTACCGTGGTAACTTTAGCCGGCTTCAACTGCACAATCCCCAATTTGTCAAAAGCCTTGATAACAAGATAAGTGATGTCGATTTCGTGCCAGCGTACGCCCCCGAAATTGGCCCTTCCGCCAAATTTATGGTGATTGTTGTGGTAATTTTCTCCCAGTAATAAAAAATCAAAAGGCAGTGAATTGGTGCTGGTGTCCTTTACTTTAAAATTGCGGTAGCCTATTTTGTGGCTGAACCAATTGACCAAAACACCCTGCATGGGCGCCATAACCAAATGTATGGGCAGCAACAACCACAATGCCCAGTGCGAAGCAAAGGCAATGTAGATGCCAATCGTGAGAAGGCTCCAAAACAAACGATTAGGCCAGGTATCGGCAAATTTTTCAAAAGCCTCCCACTGTACAGCTCCGGATTTGAATTTTTCTTCCACATCGGCACGCTTATAATTGATATCGTTGTATATCAGCCTGGTTTCCCACATCATCTTAAAGAAATTGGGATGGTATTTGGGCGAATGCGGATCTTTTTTGGAATCGGCAAAGGCGTGGTGCATGCGGTGCATTACGCCATAGCCATAAGCACTCAGGTAATTGGAGCCCATAAAAAGCCAAGTGAGGATATAGAAAAATTTTTCCCAGCCCCGGCTCATTGTAAATTGCTTGTGCGAGGCATAGCGGTGCAGAAAAAAACTGTGAATGAAAATGCAGAGGTACCACTGCACAACAAAAAATATAAGTATGATCATTTCAGGTCTTTTCTAACAAGACAAGTGAAATGCAGAAATGTGACAGATGCTGAAAATTATTTCAAGAATCTTATGCAAATTCCAAGTTTAGATTTTCAGGATTGAATTTTTGATTTTTCCTTTTCAATTCTAAAAGCGAAGCTTTGATCTTTTTTTGTTCATTATAAGTAAGTGTAGTAGGTATAAGTTTGCCTAAGTCTATTTTTAATAGTTTGTGGATAATAATGAGGTCTTTTAATGTAAAAGGGCTGATACCATTCATCAATTCTGATATATAGCTTTTGTTTTTGTGCCCCAGTATTATGCCCAATTGTTGTTGGTTTAAATCAAGTGATTTTAATTTTTTTCTAATTAACTCTTTTCTTTTCTCAACGAACAATCGCTCTTTTTCAGCCATTGATTCGGCAATATCATTTTCCTTAATTCCAGGAGCGTTAAAAGAGGCGTTTTTTGACCAATGCTTATTTTCATAGGTTTCAATTAAATCGCGTAATTTCTTTCTGATGCTTTTGTATTTGAAGTCCTCTTTTGATAACTGTTTTAGTTTTCTGTCAGCTATATAAGCACGCTCCAACTCCAGTTCGCTTTCAATTTTCCCTTTATTGATCAGTTCCTGTATGTCAAATTGAGTTTTCATATTTATTCTATCCAGTTTCGTGATTTTAACCAGCTTTTTATTGTGTTTTTGTTGTTCTTGAAAATTAATTCGTATTCTTTGTGATTCCCCGCCCAAACAACACTCGCCTCATCATCTTCAAATTCTATCAAAATCATTGTACGATGTATTGCAATATTGAAGAAATAGAAACCTTCACTGTGAACACAATCGGCATCAGTCCGTGTTTCTTTTAATTCGCTGGGACTTTTCCATTTATTTGTTTCGATATCATCAATAAGCAAATCTATTGCCTTGGAAAGCTTTTTGTTTCCTTTATTTTTTCGTCTGAGTCGCTCTAATTTCTTTTTCCCGATTAATCTCATCCCTATATACGCAAACTTAGAAATAAAGTTCGGTTAATTTTAGAACTTTCAGGGAGGTTGTTTAAATCGTATGGATTCTAGCTTTTAAAAAAATCGGGCAATTGCGCTCGAATAGAATCAAGATAATCGTTCAACTGTCCCTTCTGGTGGGCATTCAGGAAATTGGGCAGTGTATTTCGATACGTTTCTTTGTTGAGTTCAAAACGGGTTTTCTTTTCCTGCATTCTTTCCTTTGCGCGTTGAAATGTTTTGCGGGCATTGTCCATTTTGGTGTCAATCAGCTCTGTAATTTCCTCATAACTCATATCAAAGGAATTGCGCAGCACATAAACGGCCTGTTCTTTTGGGTTGAGCTTTTGCATCATATCTGCAAGGCGCATACTCATTTCCTTTTCCAGGTCATGGTAAACCAATTCAAAATGCTGTTGGTATTCGCTAAATTGATCACTCCACTCATTTAGTTTTTCATTGCGTTTGCGCTTGAGTTCTTCAAGGTAATTGAGGCAGGCATTTTTGAGGCTTTGAACCAAATAGGCCTTATTGTTTTCAATCTTGCTGTGGTCCTGATTGAGCCAGCGGGCAAAAGTCTCCTGTACCATGTCCTCTGCATCTTCCTTCGATTTCAGGAATTGCAGTGCAATGGAGTACAAAAGAGGATAATATTGATCAAAAACCTGTGCCGGATTCATGTCTGTAAAGTTACGGATTTTTGAGCTAAGGATGTTTGAAAATCAGGCGCTATGTTGAACAGTTTATAAAGTATGATCCCTCTGGGATCAATCGTTGTGTTGATTGGGTTTTTTATAAATATCTGATCCCTCTGGGATCAATTGCTTTTGCTAAAAAGTTTTTGGTGCTTTATGAAAACCAGCAATGCCAGAGGCATTGAATGTCTATAAAAAACCAGCAAAGAAACTTATACAGACCCCAGCGGGGTCTTACCTTTTCCTCTGAGGCATACCAATTAATACGGCACTAAAATTTATTTTGAAAAGCTATTGCTGATATGCTTCTTTTGAACGTATTTTTGTGAAAATTTTAAAATTGAACACAGCGGTAATCTTTTCTATTATTGGTTGGGTGGGTGCTGTAGCAGTACTCTATGCCTACCTGATGTTGTCCTCAGGCAAAATGCTCCCCGACTCATTAAAATACCAGGGTTTTAACCTTATTGGTGCTTTTTGCTTAATCGTCAATACGGCTTACAATGAGGCTTATCCTTCTACGGTGGTCAATATCATTTGGGTATTTGTGGGCATTTATGCTTTGTCGCGTTTTTACCTGAAGAAAAACACGGTACCGATTGACAGCCAAAAAATAATTCCACGTCCCGTTCGTGTGCGCAAAGTTTCCCGCTTTAGGAAAAGGAGGGCTTAAAAGCCTGTGAATAACCAGTTGACCTTTTTGTAATCTAGTGGACGACTTTGAGTCGTCCGATCACTCTTTTATCCATCTTAGAAAAAGCAAACCATTTTTTGCCTAAATCTTTGAGTGAAGTGCCACAAGTGGTAAACTTCTTTTTCGTCAATAATTAAAAATCGGTCGTGGCTTAGGGAAAAGGTTTTCAGCTTAATAGATCCGTATTGCTCGTTTGCTTTTTGTACATCTAAGTCAAGTTGTTTACTAATGGTTTTGGTCAGTACTAAAACCTTCACCCCTTCCTGCTTTTTGGCTATATGAGTGAGTGTGCTTTCGTTTATGTAATGATCAATCAGTACAATGCTCTGTTTTGCTGAACGGATAATTTTGGATGCCAACTCATAAGCATCAAATACTTGTCCGTTAAAGAAAACCACCTTTAAAATTCAAAAGTCGACCAGATATTGACCAAAACAATCAATTTGGAACAAAAGGGCTGTTGATCATTTCCGGATTTTGGAACTATGGAAAAGTTATGAGCAATCTCCATTACTTTACAGGAAATGGCAAAACTGGCTTAACTTTAAGCTCTAATGCAATATTAAATCAAGCTTTAAGCTATGTCTTCTGCACTGTCCATCCTGAAAAAATACTGGGGCTTTTCGGCCTTTCGTCCTTTGCAGGAGGATATTGTGGAAAATGTGCTGGCACAGAAAGATGCACTTGCGGTATTGCCCACCGGTGGTGGTAAAAGCATTTGCTACCAGGTGCCGGGCATTGCGCTTGGTGGGCTTTGTGTGGTTATATCCCCCCTTATTGCGCTGATGAAGGACCAGGTGCAGAACCTTCAGAAAATAGGGGTAAAGGCGGCAACGATTCACTCGGGTATGGAGCCGCGCGAGATCGAGTTGTTGATCAACAATGCGCAGTACGGGGCTATTCAATTTCTTTATATTTCACCTGAAAGGCTTTTGTCGGAAAGATTTAAAAAGCGTCTGGAGCAACTGCCCATAAGCATGGTGGCCATTGATGAGGCGCATTGTATTTCCCAGTGGGGCTATGATTTTCGTCCGGCCTATTTGCAAATAGCAGAGATAAAAAAACAGTGGCCGGGCATTCCTTTTCTTGCGCTCACAGCTTCTGCTACTCCTGAAGTGAAAAAGGATATTGTGGAAAAACTCGGGCTGAATGATCCGGGGATTTTCCAGGCTTCATTTGCACGGCCCAATATTTCATTCGTAGTAAGGCATGAAGAAAACAAAGCCAAAAAACTGCTCACTATTTTAAGTCGGGTGCCGGGTACAGCGGTGGTGTATGTGCGGCAGAGAAGGCGGGCCAAAGAAATTGCTAAATTCCTGCAGCAGAATAAAATCCGGGCGGATTATTACCATGCCGGACTGGATATGGAGGAGCGCAGCAAAAAACAGGAGGCATGGATAAGGGGAAATGTGCGGGCCATTGTTTCTACCAATGCTTTTGGGATGGGCATAGACAAGGCCGATGTGCGGCATGTGGTGCATATGGATATTCCCGAGAGCATGGAGGCTTATTATCAGGAAGCCGGAAGAGCGGGCAGGGATGGCAAAAGAGCTTTTGCAACCTTGCTTTTCAATGGCAATGATATTGAGCAAATAGAACAGCGTGTATTAAATGATTTTCCCGATCTGGATTTTATCAGGCAGACTTATACTGCGTTGATGAATTATCTTAGAGTGCCTGTTGGCAGTGGAACCAATGCCATGTATGAGTTTGACTTTGCTAAATTTATGAATTATTACAAAGCACCTGCACCTCGTGTTTTAAAGGCATTGAAACTGCTTGAACAGGAGGAGTTGTTTGCCATTTCCGATGCTACATTTTTACCGGCTAAAATCTATTTCCTTACGGATAAGAGAACGCTTTACAATTTCCAGGTGGCCAATGAGCGATTTGATGCACTGATTAAATTTATACTGCGCACGCATCCCGGAATTTTTGAGGAATATGTGCGCATTGATGTGCCAAAGATTGCCCGGCAAACATCCTGGTCGGTAGTTTCTATTGAAAAACAATTGAAATACCTGCACCAGGTCGGATTGATCCGCTATCAATCTGCCAATCAAAATCCGAGAATATTACTGCTTGCCGCTGCGCAGGAATCTAAATACCTAAGTCTGAACAAAAGTTTTATTGCTGAACGCGAACATGTTTTTAAGCATCAACTGGAAAGTATGCTTCGCTATGTTAAAGAAGATGAATATTGCCGCAGCAGGATAATATTGGAGTATTTTGGGGAGTTAGACGCGCAGGATTGTGGCATTTGTGACTATTGCCTGGAAAGAAAAGATATGCAAAAAGATGAATTGGCTAAAAGCGCACTGGTTCTGGATATTCAAAATGCACTGCAAGAACAAAGCCTTACTGCAAGCGCCCTGAAAACAGTCCTGGGAAAAATTCCTGAAGTCCGCGTGAATAAAACCATGCGTTGGCTCTTGGACAATGGAAAAGTGATTAAATCTGCAAACAAATACAGTTGGAAGGAGTAGTGGAAAAATCTATACTCATAAGTGTGAGCAATGACCTGAGCAATGATCAGCGGATGTTGCGCATCAGTGCATCTTTGCAAAATGCGGGTTATCGCGTGTTGTTGCTGGGCAGGAACAAAAAGCAGTCTCTTCCACTTGAGACTTTTAATTTTGATCAAAAGCGGCTGGATTGTTTTTTTGAAAAAGGGAAATTGTTTTACCTCGAACTCAATATCCGGCTCCTGTTTTTTTGCCTCAAAAACAGTTTTGACATCTATTATGCAGTTGATTTGGATACGCTTTTGCCCATGACAATTGCAGCAGCCCTAAAAAGAAAGAAACTCTGCTATGATGCCCATGAATATTTCACTGAAGTTCCTGAGGTGGTCAATCGGCCTTTGGTTAAAATGCTATGGGATATTGTAGGGCTTTTTTGTATTCCAAGAACTGACCTGACTTTTACTGTGGGGCCTGCATTGGCAGCAGAATTGATGCAGCATTACGGAAGGCAATTTGAAGTCGTGAAAAATGTACCGGTGCAAAGAGCTAATGTAAATGAATGGCCTGATTTCCTGCCTTTTGAACGGCAAAAATACATGCTTTACCAGGGTGCATTGAACAAGGGTAGGGGAGTAGAACAATTGCTGGATCTGATGCCCGAGCAAAAACTGCCCTTGCTGATTGCCGGAGAGGGCGATTTGTCGGAAATGCTGAGAAAAAAATCCGATGAAATGGGATTAAGCGGTAAAGAGGTTTTTTTCCTGGGCATGTTGCCGCCCGATGAATTATGGGCAGTTACGCAACATGCATTTCTGGCTTTTAATCTTTTGGAGCATTCGGGCAAGAGCTATTATTTTTCCCTGGCCAATAAATTTTTTGATTATATCCAGGCCTCAGTGCCCTGTATTACTATGGATTTTCCGGAATACAGCGCCATCAATAAGCAGTATAAAGTAGCTGAATTGATTCCGGATTTGGATAAAGAAAAAATTTCAAATGCAATTGATAACTTAGCAGAAGATTCTCAAAAATATAATTTGCTAAAGGAGAATTGCAAAAAAGCTGCTGAAACATACAACTGGCAAAACGAAGAGCAGCATTTATTAAGATTAATGCATGGAATTTAAAGACAAACACCTGCACATTATTTCCTTTAATGTACCTTACCCTGCCAATTACGGAGGGGTTATAGATGTGTTTTACAAATTAAAGACCCTTTCGGAACTGGGCGTAAAAGTGCATTTGCACACCTTTCACTATGGCAGGGAACGCTCGGAAGAACTGGAGAAAATCTGTGAAAAGGTTATCTATTATCCGCGTGGAAAATTTTACAAATTCATATACAGCAGTGTGCCCTATATTGTTGGTTCACGACAATCCGATGATCTGCTTTCCAATTTAAGCGAAGATGATTCCCCAATTTTGTTCGAAGGGCTGCACACTTGTTTTTACCTGAACCATCCGGCATTGCAGGGACGGATAAAGGCGGTGCGAATGCACAATATTGAGTGGGATTACTACGCAAGCCTTGGCCGTTCTGAGCGCAATTTTTTCAGGAAGTTTTACATGTATTACGAGTCGAAAAAACTCAAAAAATTTGAAGGCATTCTGCAAAAAGCCGATTTGGTTCTTTCAATATCCCCAAAAGACACGGGCTATTTAGATGATAAATTTGAAGGTGTACATTATTTACCTGCATTTCATCCAAATGACAAAGTGCGCAGCAAAACGGGCAGGGGAAATTATGCCATTTACCACGGTAATTTGGGTGTGGAAGAAAACAATCAGGCGGCATTGTTTCTCACGCGAAAAATTTTCAGAGATTTTAATTATCCCTTTACTATTGCAGGAAAAAATCCATTAAATACCTTGAAAAAGGAGGCTGAAGTCAATAAGATTTTTCAATTGATTCCCAATCCATACGATGAGAAAATGCACGATTTGATCTCCAATGCGCAGGTGAATATTTTACCGACATTTCAAGCTACCGGGGTTAAATTGAAATTGCTGAACGCCTTGTACAATGGGCGTTTTTGCCTGGTGAATTCTTTTATGGCCAATGAAACCGGCTTAGAGGATTTGTGTATTGTGGCCAATACGGCAGATGAAATGAAAGAGCAGTTGTACAATCTTGTTGACAAGGATTTTACCAATGAAATGATCGAAAAACGCAAGACAGTTTTGGAGGAAAAATTTTCGAATGAAGTGAATGCCAAAAGGCTGATGGAGTTAATGAGTAAGGAATAGAAATTCAAATTACAACTCATCTGCTTCTTTTAAAGCTTCATATTCAAGTTCGGCTGAAATCCTGAAATCAGTGGTTTTGATTTTTTTTAAAAGCGGTTGAATAGATTGAATTATACCATTTTAACTATAAAATGCCGCATTAAAACTATTCCTGTAATGGTGGTTTGAGGTTATACTTTTAATGGTGTCCGGTTTCATGGAGTTTA
>JBBDNB010000041.1 GCA_040877935.1 Chitinophagales bacterium | reverse complement strand
CCCATCATGGAAAGATAAGGAATATATGCGGCATTACACAATTAATTTGGTATTATACCTCAAAACTTAATCATCTGATTGCTCCAGCTTTGGGTTCCATTGCTCAGCCTGTAGATATACATTCCCGGAGCCATATCGTTGCCTTGTTCATTTTTGCCATTCCAGTCGAAACTGTAAGTTCCGGCATTTAATTTTCCGCTAAACAGATTTTTAACAGACTTGCCCTGCATATCAAAAACACTCAGCTCAAGCTGCTCTGCTGTGGCAAGTTTAAATTTTATTTTTGTCTGCTGATCAAATGGATTGGGGCGATTTTGATGTAAAACCAATGCCTCATTTTCAATATTCAAATCCGCCACTGATGCAATATTTTTAAAGCGTGTAGAGTACATGCCATTGCCATGGGTAGCTACCACTACTTTCTCGTCAAAAGCCCTGGTTTTGATCATATTAACAGGAATATTCCCGATACTCCCCACTCCTTCCTGCATCCAGTTATAGGGAGCATTATCCAATTGATCAAGCGAATACAAACCCGTGCTTGTACCGGCATACAAAATATCTGCTCCATTTTCTTTGTGTAAATATTCCACCCAAAAAACTGCGGGGCCATCACCCGATCCATCGGGGTTTTCTTCCAGATTTCCACTAATAGATGTCCAGGTTTCACCGGCATCAGTTGAGCGGAAAATACTTTGCACATTATAATTCGAGAAACTGACTATTACTTCATCTGTGTTACGTTCACTTACTGCTATCGAACTAACATATGCCGCATTTGGAAACACAGTATCCCATAAGGCAGTAAAAAGTGCTGTTGTCGATTGCAGACTGTCTAAACGAAACAAACGCCCATCATCAGTGCCGTAATAAAGTCGATCATTGTCAGCAGATGACATATCCAATGCAGTGATGTTGCCATTGGAACTGGCCGGATCGAAAATACTAAAGCCGGCATTGCTCTCATCTATCCGTCTCCAACCCTGGCTGATCGGGTCGGTTTCATTTCCCGTTATCACTATGCTGTCCAAATCTTCCTGTACATATATGTGCCTGCGTTTTGGTGTGTACATTTGATTGTAAGTCACCGGATCGATCAAAAATGGGTGAATAAATAAAGAAAAATTTGAGCCTGCCGGGTCTATACGGGTTTTTCCAAGCACATTTCCAGAATCATCAATTTCAAACTTGAAAATCTTTCCTGTCTGCCAGCTCAGGTAATAATTATTTCTACTCGGTAGTATTTCACAAAAAGCCCCGTCTCCATAGAATACTGAATTCCAAGGCGAATTGAAATCCCCTGAATTGGTAAACCAGGTACCATTGTCCTGTAAGCCCCCTACAAGTATATCATTGCTAACCTCACCGGGCTCTATTGCTGTTGTATAAAATTGAGAAGTTACATAATTGGTATTCATATCAATCCATACAGGTTTGTTTGCAAGGTAATTTTCTGTTTTGTGCAAACCTCCATCACTGCCTGTAACAAGTATATCCGGGCTATCAGGGTGAAAACGAATCAAGTGAATATCGGGGTGGTGATTGGTATAGACATAATTTGAAGGTGTAACCGTATCGCATTGATACCCGCCAATCCAGTTGTAATTATTATTGCTTTTAAAGCCATCTGTCGAGATAAAAAGATCAATGCCACCAATGGCTATAATATTTGAATCTTGCGGATGCAGGGCAATAGCCAAATCGTATGAGCGCTGGGATTGAAAGGTGCCAAAAACAAAATCATAGAAATAATTGCAGTTGTAGTCGGGTAAATTGCTGGAGCGATTGTCCCATTGTCCATTGCTGCCACTGCCATCACCACTTAAATATTGATAATACCACAAGCTGTGTCCGTTTTTTCCTGCATTGGGCGTTTCTGCAAGAAAACAGATTTTATTTTCATCTGCTTCGAAATAATCCAAAACAATACGCCTGTAATTGCCCGGAAAAGCCTGTGGGGTGATATTCGTCCAGTTGATTCCATCCACAGAGCGATAAATTCCCCTTGAGGGCGTACCACTTCCAATTGTAGCATAAAGCACGCCCGATTCGGTAATCATAATATCCGTATAATCTGACCGGCCATTCACAGTCGTGTCCAGGCCAAGTACCACATCCCAATTCTGTCCACCATCTTCAGAGCGAAAAATGCCATTTACTACTGCTGCATAAACAATGTCTTTCTGCAGCGCGGTATGATCTGTAACTATTCGCCATACAAAATCAAAATCTTTCTGACTGTGCAGGCTTGTGGGGGTGTTGGAAATGGTTGAAGGCAGCAATTCCCATGATTCTCCACTGTCTGTTGATTTATAAATACCATTGCCACTTGCCCTGGCCGAAAAGGAAGCTGCACTAACGATGGCATAATATTCTCCTGTTCCGGCATACCACACATCGCGATGGCCTGCCCTGCGGTCTTGCTCAATAGAAGTAACACTGTGCAGTTGGTCTGCTCTTGTTTTTTTCTCAAAAGAAGTGCCACCATCGTATGATTTATAAATTCCCGCAGTAACACCTCCTGCAATTAAAATATCACTGTCATCAATATCAAAAGTGAAAGCACGGGTTCTTCCGCCAAGATTGTTGGGGCCGCGAGAAATCCATTCCCCTTGTCCTGAATTTTTTGCTGAATTTGCGGGAAGAGATTTAGCGAATTCCAGTTCTTTATGACGAATACCACTGGGGATTTGTCCTGTTTTGGGGTCTTTTAATCGATTGAAAAAATACTCCTCCCTGCCTTCCTTGGAATACAGTGCCTTTTTTTGGGTTTTAACCACAGGTTTTTCAACAATTACTGCTTTTTGACTAAAATATATTAGCAGGAAAAAAATTAAAACAAATGCTGAAAACAAGAGACTTTTCATAGAATTTTAAGGCCTTTAGACAATATTTTTTTGCAAAATAGAAAAACAGCTGTGAATTAACTCAACGCTAAATACAACCTTTTTTGATTTCAAAGGTTCTTTATAGTGTGGTGATTAATGAAATGATGCCTGGTTTATACACAAAAGCCAGGCATTATTTTTTTGTACCTTTTAGCAAAGTAGCCATCCGTTGATGCGAAAATGCAAAATGCAACAACACCAAATTGGAATAAACCCAGCTCCACCGAAACAAACCACTGTCGTAAAGACAAAAGATTGCAAAGCCAAAATAAAACAATTCAATAAATATCCTCGCAACACCTCCTATGGAAAACACTGGCTTGGCCGTTTTAAAAGGGTCGTAGCTTACTGTAAATGCCCCCCAAACAATTAAGGCGATTATCAAAACAGTAAAAACACGCAGGACAGCAGGAATATATTCAACATCAACTTGCCAGGCCCAATAAGCCATTGCAAACAGCGCGAGTATTTTCAGGATCAAGCGTAAATAAAGATTGAATTGCTGTGCACTCATTGGCTCGGTGGTCTATGCACTCAAAAAGAATTTTTCACCCATCCCAAACACATTTTTTATTTCTATTTTATTGTGATTTTTATCATAAATAAAACCATTAAAAAATCCATAAGGACCGTAGTAATTGCTTCTAAGCAACAATAAATTGAGCTTGATTCTATTGCTGATCACTGGTTCAAATTCCAGGTTAACCAGATCAAATCGGTCTTTGATCAACCATTTGCCGTCTACCCCGTTTTCACGCTCAAATTTTACTGGAGGAAGCAAATTCATTTCACCGTTTACCCAAAGTACATTTTCATTAAACCGCTCCTTTTGAAGCACCTGATTGTCTGTTAGGTTAAAACCAATATGTTTTCCATCTGAAATATACCCGGCAGTTACCCAATCGTATTTCATGGGATAAGGATAATAGCCCTTGTGATCATCCATAAGCATATAGCTCTTGCTTTCTTCAAATTCAAGCAGCTTTCCGCCAATATCCAAGCCGCCTTCCATGGGCATCAGACACTTATGGGAATACATTCCCCTGTTTTGTCCAAAGGGCATTATGGTTACCAGGGGTGTTGCTTTTCCTGTTTCGTGAAAACCCATAAACTGCCCCATTACATGAGGGAGGTTTTTTTGCTTCTCTATACGAATGTCAATACCCACTCTGCCACTTTGTAGATCATTTTCAACAAGAATTGTAAAATCATCACTGATATAATGTGACTCAGTGCCATACAGCGATTTTGCAACTTTCAAATTCCAGGGCATTACCTTTCTTTCATAATGGTACTTTTTGTTTTTCTCAATATCAAAGAGAATAAACTGAGCCAGAGCCAGTGCTTTGGCATTATATATGGCTACCATCATAAAATACTGCTCATTACCAAACTGGAAGGCTTGCCATTCTTTGAGCCGGTAGTTTTTAAAAGAATTTACAAAGGGTGTTCTAAAAGGTTTTTCAGCGTCTAAAAGATTGGCTTTTTTAACGGGGGTACTCCTTGTGCCAAAATTAAACTGACCATTTGTAACAACTTCATCTACGGGGTCTGAAATTTCTCTGAAGTAATTGGTCATGGTTGTTTTTATATGTTGACGCCAAAAATAACAAAAAGAAGCCTGACCGAAAATCAGCCAGGCTTCCAATCATCAAAAAACAATACCGTGAATTTATCAAAATTGAGTAGGAATCCCAGAAAGAGGATGTTAAAAAAACTTTAAAGGGTGCTTGTTTGAAATAACCGTACTTCAATAGATGATTAATAAAATCAAATTCCACCTTAAACTAAAGTGATATTTCATTATATTTATTAAATGCTGGATCACATACGTGAAATAAGTTTTTTGCGCATGATGCCCTTATTTCTGCTGGGTATTATCCTTGCTGTTTTTGGGCAGTCGCCACTGCTCAGCAAAATCATCTTTATTTCTTTTGCGATAGTTTACCTGGCTTTTACCGCTTATCAACTGTTTTTAAAAAAGCAATATCCACTGCGCTGGCTCAATGGTTTTTTCATTTTGCTCAATGCATTTTTTCTGGGCTATATTATTACATGGTTCAATACCGATAGCAATTACAATAGTCATTACAGCCATTATTATCCAAAAGAAGAAAAAGTACTCCTGCATCTGCGAATAGATGAGGCTCCTGTACAAAAGAAACGCTCTAAAAAATTTATCGGCAAACTTATAGCACTTAATAAAAATGCGGTGCAGGGCAATATGTTGTTTTATGTAGAAGACAGCTTAGGACAATATTTGAGCTATGGAGATGAACTAGTATTGCAAATAAAACCTGCAAAATTACAAGCCCCACTTAACCCCGCTCAATTCAATTATGCCCGTTTTATGGGTTTTCGGCAGATTCAGCACCAGGTTTATTTTACAGAAAAGCAATTGCTTTTACATGAATCAAAAACCCGCTACTTTTCTGTGTTTCACTGGAGTTATTTTCTACGCAATAAGCTTAGTCAAACCCTTTCAACGCATATTCAGGATGATAAAGCATTTGAAGTAGCTGCATCCCTGCTGCTTGGTTATCGTGAAAAACTCGACAATGAGACCATCAGGGCTTACTCAGCATCGGGAGCCATGCATGTGCTGGCCGTATCGGGTTTACATGTTGGTATTTTTTACTGGATTCTCAATCATCTGCTGTTCTTTTTGAATACTGGGCGCAGAAAAAAACAATTAAAAATCGTGCTGCTTATTCTCATTATATGGGCTTATGCATTTCTCACAGGCCTCTCCCCTTCCATACAACGCGCTGCGCTAATGTTTTCGCTAATTGGAATAGCCCAAAATATCAATCGCAGCAGCGGGATTTATAATTCCATAGTAGCATCAGCATTTATTTTGCTTTGTATCAATCCCTATTTATTAATGGAGGTGGGTTTTCAATTGTCCTACTCCGCCCTGCTGGGAATTATTGCCATACAACCTATTCTCTACAAACAAATTTATATCGAAAACAAAGTTCTGGACTGGATTTGGGCCATTTCCTGCGTATCTATTGCTGCTCAACTGGCCACATTCCCCATTGGTTTGCTTTACTTCCATCAGTTCCCGGTTTATTTCATGGTTTCCAACCTGGTAGTGATTCCCGCTGCAATGCTTTTATTGCCAATGGGATTGGGCTTTTTTGCTATAGCAGCACTTGAAAGTATATGGTCTGTTCTTGAACCTGTACTTCTAATTTTCGGAAAAATTATTCAGGCACTTTTCCAATTGCTCAACTATTTGGTTTTCAATATAGAAAGCCTGCCAGGTTCTTTGTTGATCGGCTTCTCTCCTACTATTTTAGAAACCTGGCTTTGCTATGTAGTAGTGTTGAGCCTGCTGTTCTTTTATCATTTCAGAAAAAAATTAGCCTTATACACGTTTAGCGCTGCAATTATTCTATTGCTGTTTTTCTTCAATATTAAAAACTGGAAAAACCTCAGCAAGCAATCAGTGACTTTTTATGCTGTAAAAGGTGCAACAGCAATAGACTTAAATCACTTTGACAGAAATTATTTTCTTGCGGATTCTGCGCTGATCAATGATAAAGATCAAATGCTGTTCAGTGTAATCCACAACTGGTGGCTGAAAGGATATACTGAAAATGATACTGTTTTATACCTGGAAAGCAAAACAGGTTTTCAAAGTAACTCGATGCTTTATCGAGCTCCACTATTACAAATTGACAATGCTCTTGTAATGATTATTGACAAACAATCAAATATTGAAGAGTACCTGCCTTTATTTGAACAGAATGCTGTTGATATGCTACTGGTCCGAAAGAATCCATACAAATTGATTGACCACTTGGGGCTCTTATCAGAAAACACCCGTTTAATCATTGATGGCAGCAACTCCTATGGTTTTTTGAGAAAATTGAAAGAAGCTGCAAAAGACCAGGAACTCGATATGCATTTTCTTATGGAACAAGGGGCTTATGTTCATCCATTGTGATTTGATTTTTTGAACTTGCTCAAGCAGGGGCAGTCATTCTATGACTACAGTTTCTGACTAAACTCTGACAGGGTTTTGACCTGCTTGCCGTTTTAGGTAAGACCCTGTCAGAGTTGGGAATAGTAGTTAAGACAGGCTCAAATCCTGAAGGTTTTATAGGATAACTGCCCACCTTCACTTCAACAAAAGCAACTTCCCGCTTTGGTTTTGACGCGGGTTTTCCATGCTTTGATATTGATAGAAATAAACTCCTGATGCTTTTTCCAAACTAAAAGTGCTGCGCTTTTCCCCAGAGGGAATGCGGATGCTCTCTATCAATTTCCCTTGCAGGTCATAAAGGTGAAGCTGGGCTGCTTCATTGGCCATGCTTCTTTCAAAATTGATTTGCTGGTTGGAACGTGCTGGGTTGGGGCTGAGGGTAAGCTGCAGGTTTTCAAGCTCCTGTTCCTCTACTGAAACAGGGGGCATGGAGAGTTTGGCTATATTTTTTGCAGCCATTCCATTTACAGAATCAAACCTACCACCGACATACAATTCATTCTGAAATACCTCAAGAGCGAAGATCATTCCTGTTGAATTTGAACTTAGTGTAAAACTACCAACAGTTGACCATTCATTGCCATCCCAGCTAAGAACTTTTGTTGATCCTGAAAAATTTTGATTTTCAGCAGCAAACAGATACCCATTAAAAGTTCTTAAATAATAAGGTTTAAAATGGCTGGGATGGGGCGTAGTTATAATTTCCCAATCATTTCCATCCCATTTACCGATTTTTCTTGCAGTATTGATTATTCCAGCCACATATATTTCCCCATTGTATTTTTCTATGGAAGTGATCAGTTTAAAATCACTATTGCTCAGAGAATGCCAGTTGCTGCCATCCCACTTTGCAATACTGCGGGCAACCGCATTTCCGGCATGTGTGAAATCGCCCCCTGCATAAACATCGCCATTTTCATCTACATATATGCAGTGTATGGCACGGTAGCTATTGCTTGAGGTATCCGTATTTTCAATCCCCCCGTTCATATTGTTCCAAGCTACACCATCCCAGGCAGCTATGCTTTGGGCTGCATTTCCATCAATGCTGTCAAAATATCCTCCGATGTACAAGTGGTTATTATCTGCTGATAAAACATTTACACTTCCATTTGTATCAAGTCCAGAGCCAAAGCTGTGCCATTGACTGCCGTCCAACCTTTGTATGCGTTTGTCAGGTGTAGCTCCTCCGGTTTGGGAGATACCAATAATTATTTCATTATTAAATGTGGTTATGGCTTTGATCCAACTTCCAATAGATGTATCAACCGAAATCCATTGGGAGTTATCCCATGCGGCAAATCCACTGGCTCTTTTATCAATATCAACATGTGTAATATTTCCACATACAAGTAATTGATTTCTTTCAATACTTGTATATAGCCCCATTACCTCACTTTGATCAAATCCATCTGAAAGACCGTTTGTTACGCCTTTTTGAAGCGGATGCCAGGTTTGCGAATAGATAGGGCAGTTGAAAATAATTAAAAGCATTATTGCATAAACTCTAAACATCTTAAATCATTTTAGCAAGTTCCTCTTCGTCTGCAAATTGCCGACCAATCAACCTCAAACTCTTGACTACCTTCAAAAGGGGTTGCTGTACCCCTGATTCCCCATCTATTAGTAGGGTTATCAAAAATATTTGGGTTTATTCCAGCTTCTAATTTACAATTGGCTTTTACCCATATACAATTTTTTGATAACTCACAGCCTGAACCACTTGTCCAAACACACAATTTAACAAATCTATGTTCAGGATGCATTGACAAAAATGATGCACTTGGAGGTATTAATTGAATAAAATCATTTCCATGCTTTCCTGGAAGAATTAACCAGTTTGGGTTATCAATTTCCCATTGGTAATAATGAGAATAATGTGGATGATTTGGTGAAACAGCATTATAAAAACCAGCCTCATTGCATTCAATTTCCATAGGACCCTGAATATCTACAGGGCAGGGGGCAATACTCCCTGGGCCAACATAGGTTTCATTTGAAAGTTTAATCGTTTTTCGTGGATTAGAACCACCTGCAGGCGCCCATGTACTATTACAATTTTGAAGGTTTACTCCCAAAGTAATAAATTGCTCTACATTAACAGTATTTGTTATCAACAAAATACTAGTCGTTTTTGAGTTTTTTATTATTTGACCCGGTCCGCCTATCAAAGATGTTCCACAAGGTCCGCCAGGCCATGCTTTACATACCATTACATTCAAATTGGGGTTGTCCTGATCAATTTGGTATTCAACATACCATTCTATTTCACAACTTGCACCATTTAAATCATCGACATCTACATCAGCAGCGTTACCGTTAATATCTTGGAATTGAAGTTGAAATTCCACAACAGTCGTTGAACCACTTCCTGGTATACCTGTATTTATAACATCTGGATCCATAAAGCTTTGGCCAACTCTTTTAATTCTATAGTTTTGGAACATTCTACTCTTTCCATTACTAAGGCTTGAAACTGAATTTGACATTTTAGTTTTGTATTGTTTACATGAAGGGCAACTACCACTTTCAAGATTATTTAAACTACCTCTTATCCCCTTCCAATCCACACTGCTCCCGGCAGTGGGCCAGTCGGTTATATGTTTTAAGCTGTTCATAATATTGGCTTTTATGAATTTAATAAAAAATGAGCGGAAACTTTTCCGTTCCGAACGATCACAATCAACTTATCCAATTCCGATAGCTATCGGAATTGGATAAGTTTAAATCGATCAGTGACAGCGCACCTTGGGAATTACATCGAATACCAGCTTGGAGGCATTTAAACCTATCGCACCACCAATAGCAGATATTAAACCAAAAGTGGCACTTAGATTTGAGATCACATCTGGGTTGTGCACTTTGGAATCGAGTTGGCTGTAGCCCAGCAATGTGCCCTCCATAGCGGTTTCTACCCAATAGGCAAAATTCATGTAGTTGATGGCTTCGGAAGAATCCAGGTATGTAGTCCAATTGGTAGGAGTTCCGATTTCATTCAGCCAATATTCATTTGCGGCCTTTCCAACTGAAATAGCCATGAACAAAGGGGCGGACTGTTCGCTGTTCAAATTGCTGCAATCCAGCTTGTCTTCGATATCGCTGAGCCTCTGTTCAACACTTTTTACCGGAACGCTGAAAATGGAGCCGAGCATTTCCCTGATAAACATGGTCTGGGCTCCATCAAAATGTACCTGTCCGTTCTGTATAGCCGACTTCCTGTAGGAGTTAATTACTGAAGGAATAATACTTTGAATACGATTTTCAACAAAACCGGGCATGTCCGATTCTTCTCCTTCAGTAAAAAAAGTATCTTCAATATACTCAACTACTTTATCTCTTAAATCGTCAATCGTTGGATCCACTGGCAGTTCAGCGGCCACATAATCAAGACCGGCAGTAAACTGCCCGCCTGCATAATCGTAGGGGTTGATTTTTTCGATGCTCATAACTTTAGGTTTTTTGGTTTCGAATAATGATGATTTTGAATCTAATGAATACTTTTTGATTTTTTATAATAGAGGGGGGGGGGTATTTAACATTAATTAATAATTATTAACAAATAGGATTAAGTTATTTTGCTAAAAAAAATTAAAGCGAATTGAGATTAAACCCTAAATTCGAAAAGTATTTTCAGGGTTAATAAGTGTAACTTTAAACCCACAATGAAATTTATCAAAAAAACCATCTTCTTGCTGCTTGGCCTTTTCGCAATGGGTCTGCTTATAGAGGTATTGCTTGGTATAATGTTTTACATCAAAGACCAGCATATAGACCAGGTTGAAGTGATGGAAACAAGGGATTATCCCTACTTGTACTATCTTTTTAAAACAGGGAAAAACCTGAACCAGCACGGTTTTAAAACAAATTATTCAACAGTATCCGAAAACAATGACAATTACAGGATATTGCTTTTGGGTGGCAGTGTAGCACGTGGCTATGAAGCGGATTCTACCATAGCCGTTTTTCTGGAAAAAGAACTGGAAAGACAAATCCCGGGAAAAAATTTTGAAGTCATAAATGCAGGGATTTCAGCTTTTGTCCTGCAACAGGAATTCATACTGCTACAGAGCATCGGCATGGTTTATAAACCCGATATGGTCATAGGCGTAGATGGCTACAATGATATTGCCACACAATGGTACAATCGTTTTTATGATTCACCGCACCCATTGCCGCCACACCACTGGGGAGACTTTAGAGTAATTCGGGACAATCGTTTTAAATCCAAACCCTATTCGCGCTTTGCCTATTTTTTTAAAAACGTGGATCGGCTAAAAGCATTTTTGCTCAGAAAAAAGATAGATTCAAATATAGATTGCAATTCACAAAATGATGAACTAAAAGAGTTTATAAGCACTTACCGAAAAATAACTTTAGATATAAAAGCTTACTGTAAAGGCTATAAAATTCCCTACTTTCAGTTTGTTCAGCCCCTGCAATTTTATAATAATACCAGTAATTTTAATAAACTGGATTGTAGGGAGCAACGCTATTTTCAACGCTATGAATTGCTCAACAAACTGGCCTCTCAATATGGATTTATGTATTCGCTAAATGCTGTGATCCCCATAGAAAAACACTGGTGGAAAGACGAATGCCACGTAAGTAATAAAGGAAATGCTTTGCTGGCCAAGGAAATCACCAATTTTCTAAAACAGAAAATCGTGCGTAGCAGCAATCACTAAGAGTAGCGATATTATTTAAAACCATTCTAAAGAAGGGGATAATTCCTACCTTTGCCTTCTGAATTTTTAAATGAAAATAATGAAGTCAAGCTTTCTACTATTACCCCTAATTTTACTTTTTCTGGGCAGTTGTAATTCAGATAACAATAATTCAAAACAGTCAGATACAGCTAGTGATGCAGTAGTGAATGTATATTCCCACCGCCACTACACTTCAGATGAAAAACTATACAAAGCTTTTGAAGCAGAAACTGGCATAAAAGTGAAGCTTGTAAAAGCCAGTGCTGATCAATTGTTGGAACGCATTAAAATGGAAGGGGAAAACTCACCTGCGGATTTGATTATTACAATAGATGCCGGAAGATTATGGCGCGCAAAGGATGCAGGGCTGCTTCAAGCCATTGAGTCTGCTGAAATTATGGATCAAATTGACCCGCTTTTCAGGGATAAAGAAAAACAATGGGTAGGACTAACCTACAGAAGCCGGGTGTTTGTAGTACACAAAGACAGGATTGAGGGTTTAGATTTGTTGAAAACATACGATGGGCTCGCTCATCCAAAATTCAAAGGAAGGGTTTTGGTAAGGAGTTCTGAAAACCTATACAACCAATCATTACTATCAGCATTGATTGCACATAAAGGGGAAGCAAATGCATTAAACTGGACAAAACAGGTTGTAGAAAATATGGCCAGAAAACCCAAAGGAAATGATACTGATCAGCTAAAAAGTGTAGCTGCAGGAATTGGCGATATAGCACTGGTCAATACCTATTACCTGGCCCGGCTGATGGATTCTGAGCAGAATGAAGAAAAAACCATTGCCAAAGAACTGAAGATTATTTTTCCCGATAGCGGTAAATATGGCGCACATATCAATATCAGTGGAATTGGTTTGTTGCATCATTCAAAAAATAAAGAAAATGCGCTCAAATTGATTCAGTTTCTCACCAATGTAAACTCTCAGGAATTGCTGGCAGAAGAAAACAATGAATATCCAGTAAATCCAGATGCTGAATGGCCGTCAATTCTCAAAGCATTTGGTGATTTCAGAAAAGACACCCTGGATTTAAATGACTTGGGGAAATACAATACACAGGCGGTGAAAATAATGGACGAGGCCGGCTGGCAATAAAATCGCGAATTGGAAACAAACAACATTATTTCTATCAGAAATGAGAAAAACTACTGGATTGCTACAGTAAGCTTCTTTTCTGTGTTGTTATTGGTGCCAGTAGCTTATGTGATAAGCGGTTTGTTTATCTCCGGTGGAGACAACTGGGCACACCTCAAAGAACATTTACTTCAGGATTACGTGCTCAATACTTTACTGCTGGTTTTATTCACAGGGCTTTTTTCCCTGCTTTTTGGAGTTGTCCCTGCATGGTTGGTGGCACGCTACCAATTTCCCGGAAAAAAGATATTTTCACTCTTGCTTATACTTCCACTTTCTGTTCCGTCCTATATTATGGCTTTTGTTTATGGTGGATTTTTCAATGTTTACGGTACTCTGCACTTTTTTTTGCTGGATTTTTTTCCTGACATTTCCTACCAGTTAGATATGAAAAACTGGCTTGGGCTAAGTTTTGTAATGGGACTTGCACTATTTCCCTATGTCTATCTGATTTTGTATTCCTCCTTTAAAATTCAGCAAGAAACACTAATAGAAGCGGCCCAAACACTGGGTGCTAAGCCAGCCGAAGTTTTTTATAAAATAGCCTTGCCACTTGCAAGGCCTGCGTTGGCCGGTGCTTTGTTTTTAGTAACTATGGAAGTCTTGAATGATTACGGTGCTGCCAGTTATTTTGGAATTAAAACCCTAACCACCGGAATTTTCAGAACCTGGTTTTCTCTCGGTGATATTCAAACAGCCGTAAAATTGGCCAGCAACCTGCTTTTGGTTACTCTGTTTTTCTATTTTCTTGAAAAAGTACTGCAATCTGCCCGTAAATACAGCAGTTCCAGAACTCAGAAAAAACGCAGTCACGAACATAAATTAAGAGGAAAAAATGCCTTGCTGGCCTTTGTTGTTTGCTCTATTCCCGTTTTCCTGGGCATTTTACTGCCTTTGTTCCAATTGATATTTTGGGCTTTGCAGAGCGAAGCAGGCTTTGAATCTTCCGGACTTGTTTTTAATTCTGCATTATTAGCATTTCTTGTAGCCATAATTTGCCTGATCATTGCATTTATAAATGCATTCAGCAATCACTATTTCAAAAATTTTTGGACAAGTGCTGTTGTCCGGCTCAGCAGTATTGGATATGCGATTCCCGGAGCCATTATTGCCATTGGTGTTTTGGCACCCTTACTTTGGTTAGACAATCACTATGGGTGGAATACAGGGCTTCTAATCAATGGATCTATATTTGCGCTTACATATGCCTGTGTAATTCGTTTTTTTGCAGTGAGCTACAATGCCCTTGACGGAGTAATGGAGAAAATGCCACAAGCCTATCCTGATGCCTGTAAATTGTCCGGGGTAAATTCATTGAAAGCCTTTTTTAAAATATATCTGCCGCTGAGTAAAGGCGGATTGATTGCAGGGGGAATTCTTGTTTTTCTGGATGTACTGAAAGAACTGCCACTGACATTGATACTACGGCCATTTGATTTTAACACATTAGCCACCAATGCATTTGAACTGGCCAGTGATGAAGCTCTGCGGCAAGCGGCTCTACCTGCTTTGTGTATTGTTGCTATGGGTTCTTTAGCTTTGCTCTTTGTTAGAAGCATTATTAAAAACAGTGAAATTTGAGCTTTTTAGACATCCATCAATTATCCTATAAATATCCGGGCAATAAAAAGATGATACTTGATCATTTTGATTTGCACCTGGAAGAAGGAGAAATTCTGGCCATTGTTGGAGAAAGTGGATCGGGCAAATCCACTTTATTGCGGCTCATTGCAGGATTGGAAAAACCTTATTCCGGTTCTATTGTATTAAACCGTGAAGTTTTGTCGGACGATAAGAATTTTCTTCCTCCAGCTGAACGAAGAATAGGCTTGGTATTTCAGGATTTCGCACTGTTTCCACATCTCAATGTGAAAGACAATATAGCTTTTGGCCTGCGCAAAAACAATCCCCAACGGGTGAAAGAACTGCTTTCAGAAATGCAACTTTCAAATTTTGAAAAGAAATACCCCCATCAATTGTCGGGCGGTGAACAACAAAGGGTGGCACTTGCCAGGGCACTTATTCTCAATCCAAATATGTTGATGTTGGATGAACCATTTAGTAATCTCGACACCATGATTCGGCAGTCGGTGCGCAATTTTGTAAAATCACTTATCCGGGAAAAGAACATTACCAGCATTTTAGTGACGCATGACCTGGAAGATGCCAAACAACTGGCCGGACGCATTGTAGTCCTTCGCGAAGGACATCAGCAGCAAATCGGCACATGGGAAGAAATCACGCAAACACCTGCAAATGATTATGTGAAGGCTTTGTTTAAACTGAGCTTATAAAACATTGAAATGTGCGAGAGACGCACACTAAGACAAGGGCAAGCTACAACTTGGCTTAAAATAAAAAGCCCCCGGCAAATAAATGCCGAAGGAGCCTTTTAAGACCCTCAAGTTGCTGCAGTCAATTGAAGGTCGGATATCTTAATGTATGTTTTTTCTACGCTTCTTATCTATGTTTACGCTTCAATTTTAAGAAAGTTTCAGGACAATTAAAAACTAAAACATTATTTTTTACCAACCGATTAAATTCATTTGTTTTCAATAATTTATGCCATTATTTTTAACCCTGCTTTCTATTTGTAACAACACGAATAGCTGGTAATATGTTTGTCAAAAAGGCACTTATCCTTAAGGGTATTTTTAACAATAAATATTCATGCAGCAAACATTGGCAGCAATTCTCGCTTTAAAGAAAAATGTGTTACTGCCCTTCAGAAAACACGATCTTCAAATTGCTTTACGAGAAGTTCCGTGTCTTTTGTATGAAAATTCCTGGTAAACCGATAATGGTTTTATGTATAATGTGTGATCCCTCCGGGATCGGGTGGTGGTGGGATCCTTTTTTAATCGGGTAGGAAGCGGCTTTCACCGCTGTCCCCCCACACCACCCGGCA